>JBBSQO010000426.1:0-2418 GCA_038244025.1 Propionibacteriales bacterium | reverse complement strand
GGCACGTACTGCCGCTCGTCCGCACAAATCTCACACCGATCGGGTGGCTGTTCGGTGTCTGGGTGTTCGATCATGCAGGTGGCGCAGCTCCAGATCGTCATGGCATCGATGCTAGACCTTCGGCTGCAGCTTGGGTCCCCGCGTCGGTTCCCGCATTTTCTCCCATCAGTAGCCGCCAACGGGTCCACTTGGCCCCGATGGAGCCGACTGGCAGGAGAAAATGCGGTTGGGTCAGGCCTTGAGCAACAAGGCGACCGGGTAGTGGTCGAACAGGTCAGCTAGCAGCACCCTACCGCGGTAGTCCTTTCCGGTCAGCCGGTCGGCGTAGTCGTGATCCAGCGTGAGGGCAGTGTCCTGCCAGCCATCCTGGTCGGCCAGCGTGATCGACAGCCGGGTGACACAGGTGATCGCCCCGCCCCGGTCGAAGCCGAGCAGATGGCCGGTGGCTGGACCCGAGGCCTGGACCGGGTGATAGCCGGTGAAGAGCTCTGGCCGGTCCCGGCGGGTCTGCAGCGCCGCAGCGGTGATCCACAGCTTGGCCCGCCCGGTATCGTCCACCACCGGGGGAACCGCCAGCTGCCCGAGCAGCTCCTGCCGGGCAGTGAAGTCGACCGGGCGGCGGTTGTCGGGATCGACCAGCGAGTCCCCCCAGAGCTCGGTGCCCTGGTAGACGTCCGGGATGCCAGGCATGGTGAGCTGGACCAGCTTCTGGCCGAGACTGTTGGACCAGCCGGGCTGTTCGATGATGCTCAGCAGGCGGTTCAACGACGAGGCGAGACTCTCGTCGTCATAGACGTCATCAACAGCGTCATGCACGGCTCGCTCGAATGCCTCATCCGGATCATTCCAGCAGGTGCCACCGCTGGCCTCCCGCATCGCCTTCTCCGCATAGGCATGCATCCGTCCCCGCTCGATCGGGGCGGCGCCGACTACGGTCTGGGCTAGGAAGTAGCCGAAGGCTGGGTTGGGAATCGCGGTCCTGCTGAGGAACTGCTCGGCGAAGTCAGCCCAAGGGTCACCGACCTCGGAGAGCACCGCCAGTCGGGCCCGGACATCCTCCCCGCGCTTGGTGTCATGGGTGGACAGGGATGTCATCGACTCCGGCCAATCCCGTTGCCGGGCGGCCTGCGCGGCATGGAACTCACCGGCGGTATAGCCGAAGTGGGCGGGGTCACCACCGACCTCGTTCAAGGTGATGAACCGGGCGTAACGGTAGTAGGCGGTGTCCTCGACCCCCTTGGCCATCACCGCACCGGTGAGCTGCTGGAACCGGCTGGCCACCTCGTCACCGGCATCCCGCAGCCGGGGCTCGATCAGGGCCAGCACCTCGGACAGCTCCGGATGGCTGCGGCGAACAGCAGCCATCGCCCGGTCGAGATGCTCGGCCCCGTCGGGCAGATAGGAGCGGTAGACGTCGAAGGCCACGGCCAGCTCGGCCAGCACCTGTTGGAGTGCTTCGCCGTCGGTGACTTCGGGGATCAGCCCGGTAATCCTCGCCACCTCGGCCGGGAACAGCTCGAAGACCACCATTCGCTTTCCATCGGCGACATGGGCGGCAAGATCACGATCATCGCCGGTGAACCGGCGGTAGAGGTCGGTGAAGGCCGGCTCGGCAGCCGGGTCGATGAACACTCCGTTCACCTCCGCCATGGCGTCGTAACCGGTGGTGCCCTGGGCGGGCCAGTCGACCGGCAGCTTCTCACCCGGCTGCAGGATCTTCTCCACCACAATCCAGGTGTCCGGCGCCGCCTCCCGCAACCGGGCCAGATAGCCGGCCGGGTCGACCAGCCCGTCCGGGTGGTCAATCCGCAGCCCGGCAATGTAGTCTTCCTTCACCCAGCGAAGAACGCGTTCGTGGGTGGCGTCGAAGACGGTATCGTCCTCCACCCGGAGCCCGGCCAGCGTGGTGATAGCGAAGAAGCGCCGGTAGTTGAGCTCGGTGTTGGCCCGTCTCCAGCTCACCAGCCGGTAGTGCTGGCGGGTCCGCAGCTCGGCCACCGGATCACCAGGCAGGTAGGTGCCGGCGGCAATCGGGAACCGGTGTTCGGCGTAGCGAAGCTCGTACCCCGCGGCGCCGTCACCGGCAATCTCGAGGTCCTCATCGGTGGCGTCCTCGCCAAGGACCGGCGTCAGAATGGGAGCACGTGACCAGTCGATGTCGTACCACGCCGCGTACGGTGACGCCTGCCCGTCGCGCAGCACGCTCCACCAGGACGGGTTCTCCGCAGGCGCGGCAATACCGAGGTGGTTGGGCACGATGTCCACCACCAGCTTCAGGCCTTTTGCTGCCGCAGCCTCGACCAGTGCTCGCCAGCCGGTTTCGCCACCGCGTTCGGCGTCGACCTGGCTGACGTCCACTACGTCGTAGCCGTGGTCGGAGCCTGAAGCGGCCTGCAGGATGGGGGAGACATAGATGGC
>JBBSQO010000425.1:0-2433 GCA_038244025.1 Propionibacteriales bacterium | reverse complement strand
GTACATGCTGGACAACAGCTCCGAGCGCGCCCGGCCGTCACCGTGCTCGCCGGACATCGAACCACCGAAGCTTGCCACCAGCTTGGCCGCCTGGGTGACGAAGGACCGGTAGACCGCGCTGCCGCCGTCGTCGGCGAAGGGGAAGTCGATCCGGACATGCACGCAGCCGTCGCCAAAGTGGCCGTACGGCAGGCCATGCAGGTCATGGTCGTCCAACAAGGCATCGAAGGCGCGCAGGTAGGCGCCGAGATGTTCCGGTGGAACCGCCGCGTCCTCCCAGCCGGGATAGGCCGGCCGGTCCAGGCTGATACCGGCCAGACCGGCGCCATCGGCACGGATCTTCCACAGGGCAGCGGCCCGGGCCGGATCATCGATGATCATCGCATCCAGCGCGGCCGCCTCACGCTGCAAAGCCACCGCCCGGCTGCGCAGCTGTCCTTGATCATCGCCGCGCAACTCGACGAAGACCCAGCCGTCGCCTCGAGGCAGCGGCGGCACTGCGGCGCGGCCATGGGTGCGTTCCACCACCTCGATAATCCGCCGGTCCAGCCCTTCGCAGGCGATCGGGGAGTGGCGAAGGATGGTGGGCGCCGCATCGGCGGCCGCCGGCATCGATGGATAGCCGAGAGCGACCATGATCGCGTGCGGAGCATCGGCCACCAGCCGGACGGTCGCGGCGGTGATCACTGCTAGGGTCCCCTCGGTGCCGGCCAGGAAGCGTGGCACCTGGAAGTGCCGCTCCGGCAGCAGCTGCTCCAGGCTGTAGCCCGACACCTGACGGTCAAAGGTGCCGAACTCCTGCCGGATGATCGCCAGATGTGCGTCCACCAGTGACTTGAGCCCTTGCAGGGCAGCGGATTCCCCCGTCTCGCTGGCCGCGATGGACAGCTGCTCTCCATTGCCGGTGATCACTTCCAGGGCCTGCACGTTGTCGGCGGTCTTGCCATAGCCGAGTGCGCGTGGCCCGCAGGCGTTGTTGCCGATCATGCCGCCGATCGTGCATCGGGTGGAGGTGGACGGGTCCGGGCCGAACCGTAGCCCGTGCGGCGCGGCCGCCTGCTGCAGGGACTCCTGCACCACACCGGGTTCGACCACCGCGGTCCGCTCCTCGGGGTCGACCGCGATGATTCGGTGCAGATGCCGGGCGGTGTCCAAGATCAGTCCGGGGCCGACCGCATTTCCGGCACAGGAGGTGCCGGCGCCGCGGGTGGTGATGCTGAGCCCGATGTCGCGGGCGTGAGCCAGCACGGCGGCCAGCTCATCGACCGTGCGGGGATAGGCTACGGCTTGCGGGACGACGCGATACAGCGACGCGTCGGAGGAGTACATCGCCCGGGTCAGTCTGGTCGAGTCGATGATGCCGGTGATGCCGCCGCGCTGGAGGCGGCGGGAGACCTCGGCGACGTCGGCGTCCTGGCTGCGCGCGGTCTGCTCAAGGCGGGTCACGGCTGGTCGAGTCGTTCGGCGTCGACGGCGAGGACCGCGTCAAACGCGCGACCGAGGGCCGTGAAGTCCTCACCTCGGATGGCTTCGACGAAGTTCTTCCGTACCGCCTCGACGTGGTTGGGGGCTGCCGTCTTGAGCAGCTCGAAACCGTCATCGGTCAACTGTGCCCAGACACCGCGCCGGTCGGTGGGGCAGCTCGTCCGGAGTACCAGACCGGAGCGTTCCATCCGGGCGATGGTGTGGGTGAGCCGGGATCGTGACTGATGGACCGCCTCCGCCAGTTCCGACATCCGGATCCGACGCTCGGGTGCTTCCTCCAGACAGACCAGGATCTCATACTCGCCGAGATCGATGCCGAACTGCCGCAGGTCCTCATCGAGCCGTTCGGACAGCCGGGCGCTGCCCAAAAGGTAGGCGCGCCAGACTCGTTGCTGGCTCTTGTTCAGCCATTGGGCCTGCACCCGCTCACCACTGTGCATGGAGGACGGGACGGCCTGTTCCGTTGCCACGGGTCTACGATACCCAGAGAAAGTTGACTGTTCAATCGAGAACGGGGGATCGAGCCGGAAAGATTCAGAGATCAGAGACGGCGTCGTGGACTGACGTTGTTCCGGAAACGAGTTCTACCGTCTGACCTGCACCATGATGGGTGGCAATGATCTCGGCCAGCACGGCCGCAACATCGGCGCGCGGGACCGTACCCGGATCCACGTTGGCTGCGAGCCGTACCTTCTCGGTGGTCGGTTCGTCGGTCAATCTGCGGGCCTGACGATCGTCCAGCGAAGATCACGTCGCTTGAGATCGTTCTCCGCGATCAACGGTTTGAGTCTGGGCGGGATCGCTGCCGGAACCGGCTCCGCCGGCAAAGACAACGACGCCGGCGCCGCTCAGGACCCGTGTCACCTCCGCCGTACCGGCCTGTCCGGCGGTGGTGGCGCCAAGGGTCCGCCACGTGTACGCCCTACGCGACGGAGGTTCGCCTCCGAG
>JBBSQO010000424.1:0-2435 GCA_038244025.1 Propionibacteriales bacterium | reverse complement strand
ATGCGCTCGCACCCACTCCCCCAACCCAAGCCGATCAAGCTCGGCAATCGCGCGGGGAGTCAGCCCATCACCGCAGGTCTTGTCCCGCGGGAAGCAGGCGGCATCGGCGAGGACGACCTCGTCGCCACGCCGTGCTGACCAGGCCGCGGCCGACGAACCTGCCGGGCCAGCACCGACAACCAGGACATCGGTATGGCTGGGTAGCGACGGCACAGCCACGATTCTGTCATCCGGGCAAGGCAAGGCAACAATCGTGTCACGCCGGGCTCTTCCCTCGGCCGCGGCTGCTGCGAGAGGATGCTCACTATGGCCACGAAAGAGCACGACCCAAAAGCACTGCGGCTGCTGTCCAAGAAGGAGTACGAGAAGGAACTTCTGCGGCTGCAGGAGGAGTTCGTCGCCCTGCAGGAGTGGATCCGCACCTCAGGCACCCGGCTGGTCGTCATTTTCGAGGGGCGGGACACGGCTGGCAAAGGTGGCACCATCCAGCGCATCAGCGGCGTACTCAACCCTCGCTCCTGTCGAGTGGTGGCGCTACCGGCACCCACCGACCGGGAGCGATCGCAGTGGTACTTCCAGCGCTACATCCCACACCTGCCGGCGGCCGGCGAGATGGCGCTGTTCGACCGCTCCTGGTACAACCGGGCCGGGGTGGAGCACGTGATGGGTTTCTGCACGGACGAGCAGTACGCCCGCTTCGTTACGACCGTGCCCACCCTGGAGGAGGCGCTGATCAACGACGGGATCGTGCTGGTGAAGTACTGGCTCAGCTTGTCCGACTCCGAGCAGCGCCGTCGTTTCCAGGCCCGGATCGACAACCCGGCGAAACGGTGGAAGCTGAGCCCAATGGATCTGGAGGCGCAATCCCGCTGGGTCGACTACGCCGAGGCCAAGGACAAGATGTTCGAGTTCAGCGACACCAAGGTCAGCCCGTGGTGGGTGGTGGACGCCGACGACAAGAAGGCAGCCCGGCTCAACCTGATGGCGCACCTACTCTCGCTGCTGCCCTACGAGCACCCGGGTCTGGAGCCGATCGAGTTACCCCAACGGCAGCATCGACGCTACCAGCGGCCGCCGATGCAGTCCCAGACCTTCGTGCCGCAGCGGTACGCCATCGACAAGAAGCCCTCACCGAAGAAAAAGGGCTAACTCACCAACGCCTCTCACCGTCGTCAGGCAGGATGATCACATGGTCACAACTGGCGAGAACTTCTCCGTGGACGGGCACCGGATCAAGGTCACCCACCTGGACAAGGTGCTCTATCCGGAGACTCAGATGACCAAGAGGGATGTGCTGGCCTACCTGATGGAGGTGGCTGATCATCTGATCCGCCATGCTGCCGACCGGCCGGTGACCCGGAAGCGCTGGGTGAACGGGGTCGGCACCGAGGACAAGCCGGGTGATGTCTTCTTCCAGAAGGACCTGGACGGCTCCCAGCCTTCCTGGGTGAAGCACCGGACCATTGAGCACTCCGACCACTCCAACACCTACCCGCTGGCCAACGACCGGGCCACGCTGGCCTGGCTTGGCCAAATCAACTCACTGGAGATCCATGTCCCGCAGTGGCGGTTCGGCCCCCGAGGTGCGGTACGCAACCCGGACCGGCTGGTGCTGGATCTTGATCCCGGGCCCGGCGCCGGGCTGGGCGAGTGTGCCGAGGTGGCCCGGCTGGCGCGAGCCATCCTGGGCGATCTTGGTCTGCCTCCGATGCCGGTTACCAGCGGCAGCAAGGGCATCCACCTGTATGCGGCCCTTGACGGCAGCCAGACTTCGGCACAGATCTCCGAGGTCGCCCACGAGCTGGCCCGCTCCCTAGAAGCCGACCACCGCGACCTGGTGGTCAGCAGCATGAAGAAGTCGCTCCGCGCCGGCAAGGTGCTGGTGGACTGGAGCCAGAACAACGCAGCGAAGACCACCATTGCCCCGTACTCGCTGCGCGGCCGGCCACATCCGATGGTCGCCGCGCCGCGCACCTGGGCCGAGCTAGAGGATCCCGACCTGCGGCAGCTGGACTATTCCGAGGTTCTGGCGGCGCTGGCCGACCGCGGTGACCCGCTGGCCGAGCTCTCGGCTCACCAGGACAGTGACCCCGATGGTGACCGACTGGTCAGCTACCGAGGCAAGCGAGATGCCGGGCGCACGCCCGAGCCGGTCCCAGCCGAACGCCCAGAAAGCACTTCGGGCCGGTCCTTTGTCATCCAGGAGCATCATGCGAGCCGGCTGCACTGGGACTTCCGGCTGGAACACGATGGCGTGCTGGTCTCCTGGGCCGTACCCAAGGGGGTACCGACCGATCCCTCGCAGAACCGGCTCGCCGTGCAGACCGAGGATCATCCGCTGGAGTACGGCTCCTTCGAGGGAGACATTCCCAAGGGTGAGTACGGCGGTGGCCACGTCAGCCTCTGGGACACCGGTGACTTCGAGCTGGAGAAGT
>JBBSQO010000423.1:0-2437 GCA_038244025.1 Propionibacteriales bacterium | reverse complement strand
GTTGACCACTTCGGTCAACAGGCGATCACCGCGTTGCATCGCGATGGTGCCGCCCAGGGCCTGGACTCCTTGCAGAGCTATCTGGACGACTACGCTCCGGGGCTCAAGTCGACCGATGTCATCCATGACTGGGCCGCCCAGATGGCCGTTGACCGCTGGGTGGACAACGGCGCCAAGGGTCTGACCAGGGATGAGAAGCGCCGCTTCACCTCCAAGCAGCTGTCCTCGGCCATCGACTGGTCTTGGACCGGTTCGTACGACTCGCCGGGCGCACCGGCGAACGGCTCCGACTACGTGCTGGCAACGTCTGGTCGACCGGTCAATGTCAACACCATCAAGTCGGCCAGCTTCCGCGGCGATCCTGGCTATGCCCCGGACCCGTTGCAGTGGGTCGTCAACGATGGCGCCCTCTACTCCGGCCAGGGTGATGATCTGGACCGGGCAGCCGTCTACGACGTCTCGGTCCCGGCCGGCCAGGCCAGCCTGACCTTCTCGACCAAGTACAACATCGAGCAGGGCTGGGACTTCGGCTTCGTTCAGGTGTCGACCGACGGGGGCAAGACGTACACCTCGCTGGCCAATGCCAACACCACTAGCACGCACGCCGAGGGTGCTGACGGCAAGATTGTCAGTCAGCTGCCCGGTCTCACCGGCCTGGTGAAGGACTGGACGCCTGAGACCTTCGACCTGAGTGCCTATGCCGGCCAGGACATCAAGCTGTCCTTCCGGTATATGACCGATGCCGCAGCCAACGGCAATGGCGAGAACACTGGCACACCGGGCTGGTGGGTCAAGGATGTCAAGGTGGGGGACACCGTCGTGACGACCGGGGCCACCACCGACGGCGCCAAGTCGGCAACCGAGGTGTCGGCCATTCCGGTGGCCGGCTGGAAGGTGCAGGCTGTCGGCTGGACGCTGGATGGCAAGCGGGTCGACTATGCCGAGCTGAAGCTGAACAAGAACGATGCCGTGAACCTCGACCGCAGCCAGCTGCGTGCGATGTTCAAGCAGGCAGACCGGATCGGCTTCATCGTCACTGTCGATGATCCGCAGGAGGTGGCGACCAAGAACGCCACCTACACCCTGCGGGTCAACGGCACCGTGCAGCCCGGCGGTCGGGGCGATACCTCGACCACGACCGGGACCACGCTGGCAGCCAACAAGCTGCCGATCTCTAAGCGGATCCTGCGATAGGTTCCGCCGCACCATCGCGGATGAGCCCCGTGGCCAGGCCGGCCACGGGGCTCACCCATGTCACCATCACACCAGGAGAGGTGACGAAGTTCTCGTGGCAAGACTCGCTCAGGCGTCCCCGGGACCATCTCGGCCGGTGTCGGCGTCGCGGTTGCCCGGCTCAGCCTGGCGCTGCGCGTCGTCCGGTTCGTTGCGGCCAGTCGTACGGGTGTCGACATCGGAGTCGAGCTCGCCAACTCGGCGTACCTGCTCGTCCGACTCGGCGCGAATGTTCTCCGCATCGGTCTACTCAGTTAACCAGATCCGTGGCTGAGCCATACCACAATCGACTGGCAAGGGCGTGTCGCCGCTGGTCATCACGCGGCGGCGCTGTCTGTCTTCTGCACCGTGCATGCCCCGGCTTTCCCAGTGGATCTGACCTAGCTGGATTCCCGCAGTGTGAACCACCCCGAGCAGCTTCCACGACTCCGCCAGAAAGGCGCGGGTCGCCCCGTCGCCGGAGAAGCCCCCCAGATAGTAGGACCGGCGCTGCCAGCGGATCTCCGCCAGCGGGTCTGCGCCCAGCAGATCATCGACGGCGGTAACGAGGGTGGCCGGATCACTGTCGATCACGTAGGCCCCCACCGAGGTCGGCACGCTCCTCTTGAACTCCGCTGCCGACATTCTGGTCGAGACCATCGCGTACGGTTTCGCCGTCTGGATGAAGTCGGTCACGATGCCGGAGGCGTCGGAGACCATGGCGTCGCAGATGTTGGCGACATCGGCCACCGTCCATCCCGTCTCCGCCTGGTTCCCCCAGACATGCGCCCGGCCGGTGCGCTGATGATCATCCATCAGCGCCTGCTGGATGGCACGGATCAGCCGACGGTGGACGGCTGAGTTCTCGCTCGCCGGGTGGGGCCGGAAGACGACCCGGGCGCCGCGGCTGATCAGAGCGTTGACAATCGGCAGCCCCATCGGCAGCGACGAGTAGTTCTCACTCGGCCGCTTGCCATGCCAGGTTGGTGCATAGAGGATGACCGGGTTGGGCTTCTCGGCGATGGGCCGGCGATCGACGGAGATGCCGTCGGCCTGCGGACGACCGATGATGTGAAACTTCTCCGCCGGGATGGTCACACCATGGTCAGCGTAGCGGTCAATGGCCGCCTGCCCGGCCACGACCAGGTGGTCGTACCGGGCACTCTTGGCGGCATAGCTGGGTGGCTTGTCCCCGTCCCCGTGGTGGACAAAGACGCTCTGGATG
>JBBSQO010000422.1:0-2438 GCA_038244025.1 Propionibacteriales bacterium | reverse complement strand
GCGACCGGCTGCCGCTGCTGCTTGTTCCGGCGCCGGGCCAGCAGGAATTCCACGATCATCGGGATCAGGGAGACGAACACGATCAGCATCAGCGCGATCTCGATGTGGGCGTGGATGAACTCGACCTGGCCCAGATAGAAACCGAGGATGGTGACCCCGCAGGCCCACCCGATGCCGCCGATCGCGGAGTAGGTGATGAACTTGCGGAAGTTCATCTTGCCGACACCGGCGACCAGCGTGACGAAGGTGCGGACGATCGGCACGAACCGGGCCAGGATCAGTGCTCGGTTGCCATACTTGTCGAAGAACTCGTGCGTCTTGTCCACATACGACTGCTTGAACAGCTTCCCCATCAAGCCGCCCCGTGGCTTGAACAGCGGTGGACCGATCAACCGGCCGATCCCATAGCCGACCACGTTGCCGAGAACGGCCGCCACGGTCAGCACCAGGCAGGCAAACCAGAGGGGATGGTGGATCGCGCCGGTGCCGATGAACAGACCGACGGTGAACAGTAGCGAATCGCCCGGCAGGATGCTGAACAGACCGCACTCGGCGAAGACAACGAACGCCACTCCCCAGATTGCCCACGGGCCGAAAGTCTGGATCAGGTGCTCCGGATCCATCCAGCTGGGCAACAGCATCGGCGTCGTCATAGCGGCGTCGAGGATCGGACTCACAAGCACTCAGGGTACCGTCGCTGGCTGTGAGTTTCCTAAGCGAAGACGAGCTGGCCCGCAGTGCCGTACGGCCCGGGGTCGACTATGGTGTCGGACCCCATCTCGAGCCCTGGCCCGATGATGAGCGTCTTGATCCCGAGCTGCTGGCAGCGGGCGACCGGCGCAATGTCATCGACCGGTATCGCTACTGGAAGCTGGCGGCGATTGTCGCAGACCTGGATACCCACCGGCACCGGCTGCACATTGCTATCCAGAACTGGGAGCACGACTTCAACATCGGTTCCATGGTGCGGACGGCCAATGCCTTCAACGTGGCCGGCGTGCACATCATCGGCCGCCGGCACTGGAACCGCCGCGGTGCGATGGTGACCGACCGCTACCTGCATGTGCACCATCACGCCAGGGTGGACGATTTTGCCGCCTGGCTGACCGAGGCCGGCTCTGTCGCGGTCGGGGTGGACAACCTGCCCGGCGCGGTGCCGCTGGAGTCAACCGAGCTGCCTCGAGATGTGTGCCTGGTCTTCGGCTCCGAAGGGCCCGGGCTGACCGATGAGCTGGTGGCCGTCTGCTCCGGGCTGGTTGCCATCTCCCAGTACGGATCCACCCGGTCCATCAATGCCGGCGCCGCGGCGGCCATCGCGATGTACCACTGGGCGCTCAGCTGGGCGAAAGCGTGACCAGGGGATAGACGGACACGGGCAACCGGGCCTAGCGTGTGTCAGGCGTCACATCTACCGTAGTTCTCCCGACGGCAGGAGCCTCCCTTTGTCCGCATCAGCACGGTCCGCATCAGCGCGGTCCGCATCAGCACGGCCAGCATCACGACGCCGCACCTCCTTTCGCTGGGCGCTGGTCATGGTGGTCGCGCTGGCCACCCTGATCGCGCCGCTCGCGTCGTCGGTGACCAGCCAGGCCCAGCCCGGCCCGAGCGATCCAACTCCGACTGGGCCCAGTGCGGCTGGGCCCAATCCCCTCGGGCGGATGGCCACCCTGGTCGGCAGCCTGCAAGACGAGCTCGGTTGCTCAGCGGACTGGCAGCCAACCTGCAGCCAAACCGAGTTGACCAGGGGCCCCGGCACCACGACCTACTCGGCCACCTTCACCGTCCCGGCCGGCGACTTCCAGTACAAGGTCGCTATCAACCGGTCCTGGGACGAGTCGTACGGCGCTGACGGCGGCAAGGACAACAGCCCGCTGGTCCTGCAAGGCCCGGCCGAGTTCCGGGTCAGCTACAACGATGAGACGCACCAGACCAGCTGGACGCCGACCAAGCTGCCAGGTGACAAGCTCACGCCCGCCGACCGCGCCCTGGCCTCGCCCAGCCTGCGTAGCGCGCTCACCAGGGAACGGTTCTACTTCCTGATGGCCGACCGGTTCGCCAACGGCAATACGGCCAACGACCGGGGTGGGCTGACCGGCGGCCGGCTGGAGACCGGCTTCGACCCTACTGACAAGGGCTTTTACCACGGCGGTGACCTGAAGGGTGTGCTGGACAAGCTGGACTACATCAAGGGTCTCGGCACCACCGCGATCTGGCTGACCCCATCGTTCAAGAACCGTCCGGTC
The DNA here is from genome assembly GCA_038244025.1 of Propionibacteriales bacterium. Taxonomy (GTDB): domain Bacteria; phylum Actinomycetota; class Actinomycetes; order Propionibacteriales; family Propionibacteriaceae; genus Microlunatus. Next base: position 195 of record JBBSQO010000422.1, on the reverse strand, counting down.
CAGGGCAGCGGCGATGATGTCAGTGCCGGCTACCACGGCTACTGGATCACCGACTTCACCCGGATCGACCCGCACCTGGGCACCAACGCGGACATGCAGAAGCTGATCAAGGCTGCCCATGCCAAGGGGATGAAGGTCTTCTTCGACATCATCACCAACCACACCGCCGACATCATCAAGTACCAGGGCGGCAAG
>JBBSQO010000421.1:0-2439 GCA_038244025.1 Propionibacteriales bacterium | reverse complement strand
TCAACGGCGCGCATCTTGGGCATAACTTCTCCTTCGTCTCTGTCAGGCCAACTCGGGATCGGCCCCTTGGATATCAGACTTGCTGGTTATCAGGCTTGTTTGCTGGTGTGCTGATGGTCTACTTGACTCAGCTGCTCCGGCCGGAGAGCCGCTCGACGCCGCGCAACAGAGCGGAGTGATCAAGGCCGTCGTCGCCACACTCCTTGGCCGAGGCCATCAGCTGGGCGACCACGGCACCGAGCGGGATGATCACGCCGGCTTCGCGGGCAGCCGAGGTGACGATGCCAAGGTCCTTGTGGTGCAGGGCGATCCGGAACCCGGGGTCGAAGCTGCGGCTCAGCATCTTCTCCCCCTTCTGGTCCAGCACCTTGGAGCCGGCCAGCCCGCCGCCGAGGACCTCCAGGGCGGCCTTGGTGTCAACGCCATAAGCCTCCAAGAAGATCACCGCCTCGGCCAGGAGCTCGATATTGCCGGCCACGATCAGCTGGTTGGCGGCCTTGACCGTCTGGCCGGAACCCGCCGGGCCGACATGGACGATGGTCTTGCCAACCACCTCCAGCAGCGGCTTTGCCTCGGCGAAGTCCTTCTCGTCACCGCCGACCATGATCGACAGCACCGCGTTCACCGCACCGGCCTCGCCACCGGAGACCGGCGCGTCCAGCAGCCGGAAGCCCAACTCCTCGGCCTCGGTAGCCAGCTCGACGGTGACATCGGGACGGATCGAGGAGAAGTCGATGATCAAGGTGCCAGGTTTGGCGTTGGCGAAGACGCCGTCCTCGCCGGCCAGCACATCGCGGACGTCCGGCGAGTCCGGCACCATCACAGCGACCACGTCGGCCTCCTTGACGGCCTCGGCGACGGAGCCGGCCGCCTTCCCGCCGGCCTCGACCAGCGGCTTGGCCTTCTCCGGGCTGCGGTTGTAACCGGTCACCGTGTGGCCGGCCTTGGCCAGGTGGACGGACATGGGGGCTCCCATAATCCCCAGGCCGATAAAGGCAATGTTGGTCATTTGTCGTCAACTCCTCAGTGTTGTTTAGTCGTCAGTCGTTCAAGTCGTCAGTCGTCGTCAGCTGGTGGGTGCGGATCGGCGTTCCCGGGGCAGCCAGTCATCCAGGCCCTGCTCGGTGGTGGAGGTGGTCTTGTACTCAAGTCCGACCCAGCCGTCATAGCCGGCGTCGGCCAACTTGGTCAGGTAGCGTTCCAGGTCAAGGGTTCCGGTGCCTGGCTCGCCCCGGCCGGGTGCATCGGCAATCTGTACGTGGGCGACCCGGTTCGCATAGGTGTCGATCACCGCGTCCAGATCATCGCCATTGACGCTCAGGTGGTAGAGGTCGCAGAGGAAGCCGAGGTTGTCCACGCCGGTCTCATCGCGGACCCGGTCGATCACACCGACCGCATCGGCTGCGGTCAGCAGCGGGTATTTGGGCGAACCGCTGACCGGTTCGATCAGTACGGTGCCGCCAATGCGTTGGGCCGCGCGGCCGGCGGCGGCCAGGTTCTGCACCGCGAGCTCATCAGAGGTCTTCGGGTCAACGCCCTCGATCCGGTTGGCGTACAGCGCGTTGAAAGCCGTACAACCGAGCTGCTCGCCGACACCGATGGTGACGGCAATATTGTCGTTGAACTCGGCCGACCGCTCCGGCCAGGAGACCAGCCCGCGGTCGCCGGCCGGCATGTCACCGGCAAAGAAGTTGAGCCCGGCCAGCTGGACACCTGCATCGCGGACGGCAGCAACGAAATTATCCACCTCGGCATCACTAGGCACCGCCTGGCTGAACGGCCACCAGAACTCCACCGCATCGAAGCCGGCTGCCTTGGCTGCGGCCGGCCGCTCCAGCAACGGCACCTCGGTGAACAGAATGGAGAGATTGATTTCGTAGCGAAGCTGGTGACTCATCGGCAACCTTCCTTGAGATACAACAACCTAGCCTGTCGACACTGGCTGGCTTCTTTCCGTATGGTGGAATAACTCTTTCGGTATATGGAACATTACCCAGATGATCCGCCATAGTCAAGCGCGGTGATCGCTCGTCAACAGCGGGCCGAGCGGTGCTGGCCATTCGCACAGCGGCAGCAGCTCCCGCAGGCTAAGAGTGGAGTCGCGCACGGTGACGACTTCGGTCTCGATGTTGGCGAGATCAACCTGGGAAAAGAAACCAGTACGGGAAGAAGCCGCCGAGCACCGCCGAGATCAAGGCTAGCCAAAAACTGGCCACCCAGGTCTTCGCAGACGTTCGTCGGGTTTGCACCCTCGAGGATCTGCAGAGTACGACGACGGTCTGCAAAGAGCTCACCGCCCATCGTGACTTCTCAGCCGGGCAGCTGACCAGTGCCGGTGAGGCTGGTCAGGGCCGCGGTGTCCAGCCCACTTCGGTCGACCACTTCCGCCTCATCCACCGCCCCGCAGTGCAGTCCGCGGAGCAGTGCGGTGGCCAGCAT
>JBBSQO010000420.1:0-2451 GCA_038244025.1 Propionibacteriales bacterium | reverse complement strand
GGCCCTGGCCAGCTTTTCGCGGGCAGTTCCAACTGAGGCACCGTTCCCGTTTCGCGGGCATAGTAGGTGAGTCTCGTCGAACCATTGACGCTCGAAGTCGGTCCCCGTAGTCTGCAGATACGCCGGGCTGACGCGCTCACTGAGATGATTCTCGACGGGTACGGCGTGATGGTTGATCTTCGAGAGACGGTGCAACGAATGGACGTCCAGGCTCTGGCCCAGAGGCTGACCCCGGTACTTGGCTCAGACGGCATCATCACCGATCACCTACGGCTGCGGACCTATGAGTGCGACGGGCTGGCCCACTACAAGGTCACCCCGGCGCTGGTAGTGCTGCCGGAGACGACCGATCAGGTCGCTGCCTGTGTACGAGCCTGCGCCGAGGCGCACGTCCCTTTCGTTGCCCGCGGCTCGGGAACCGGGCTGTCCGGTGGCGCGTTGCCGCATGCCGACGGCGTCCTGATCGTCACCTCGCGGATGCGCGCCATCATTGAGATTGACGCCGAAAGCCAACGGGCCGTGGTGCAGCCCGGAGTGATCAACCTACACCTCAGCCGGGCAGCCGAGCCGTACGGCTACTACTACGCACCAGACCCGTCCAGCCAGCAGGTCTGCTCCATCGGCGGCAATGTCGCCGAGAACTCCGGCGGCGCACACTGCCTGAAGTACGGGTTCACCACCAACCATGTCACCGGGCTGGAGCTGGTCACCCCCGCCGGTGAGGTGGTGACGCTGGGCGGAAAGGCCCCCGACGCCCCAGGCTACGATCTGCTCGGCGCCCTGGTCGGATCCGAAGGGACGCTCGGCATCGCCACCCAAGTCACCGTACGGCTGACCAGGATGCCGGAGTCGGTGCAGACCCTGCTGGCCGCCTTCGCCGACACCGACTCCGCCGGCGCCGCCGTCTCGGCCATTATCGGTGCCGGGGTGATCCCGGCGGCGATCGAGATGATGGATGCACTGGCCATTGAGGCCGCCGAGGCGGCTGTGCACTGCGACTACCCGGCCGGCGCCGGGGCGGTCCTGATCGTCGAGCTCGACGGTCCGGCGCCGGAGGTTGAGCACCAGTTCGGCGAGGTGCAGCGGCACTGCCGCGAGCATCGGGCCGGTGAGATCCGAATCGCCAAGGATGATGCCGAGCGGGCGTTGTTCTGGAAGGGACGCAAGTCCGCCTTCGCCGCGGTGGGCCGGATCAGTCCGGACTACATCGTCCAGGACGGCGTCATCCCGCGGTCCTCGCTGTCGGAGGTACTTCGTGCCATCGCTGACATCAGTGCGGACAAGGGTGTTAGGGTCGCCAACGTCTTCCATGCCGGGGACGGCAACCTGCATCCGCTGGTGCTCTTCGATGATGACGTGCCGGGTGAGGCTGAGCGGGCCGAGGAGGTGTCCGGGGCCATCCTCGACCTGTGCATCGCCCACGGCGGCTCGATCACCGGCGAGCATGGCGTTGGATCGGACAAGGCCAAGTTCATGCCGCGGATGTTCAGCGATGATGACCTGGACACGATGCAGCTGGTCCGCTGCGCCTTTGATCCGGAGACGATCTCCAACCCCGGCAAGGTATTCCCCACCCCACGGCTGTGCGGTGAGGTGCCGGGCCGGCACAAGGGCGCCCATCCGCTGGCCGAGTCGGGTGTGGCGGAGGTTTTTTGATGACCGACGTAGGTGATCAGCTACAGCAGGCGACCGGGGGTCAGGCCGGCCCGGCGGATGCTGATGATGCTGTCGATGGGATGCTGGCGAAGTGGGTGGCGCGGCCGGGCTCCACCGAAGAGACGGCGGCGGTGCTGCGTATCTGCTCTAGCGCCGGCCAGGTGGTGGTCACCAGGGGACAGGCAACCAAGCTCGGCTGGGGGCTGCCACCGCGCCGGCTGGATGTGCTGCTGGACATGTCCAGGCTGGACCGGCTGGTCGAGCACGCCGCCGGCGACCTTGTTGTGGTGGTCGGCGCTGGCCGGCGACTCAGCGAGGTGCAGTCCGATGTCGCCCACGCCGACCAGCTGCTGGCGGTCGACCCGGCACAGGACGGGACCGTGGGCGGCTCCATCGCCGCCGGCGCCACCGGTCCGCTACGGCTGGCCCACGGAGCGGTCCGCGACCTGTTGCTCGGCGTGACAATGGTGCGCGCGGACGGCGTGGTGGCCCATTCCGGTGGGAAGGTGGTCAAGAACGTGGCCGGCTACGACGTGGCCAAGCTGCTCGCCGGGTCGCTCGGTACGCTGGCGGTCATTACCCAGGCCGCCTTCCGGCTGCACCCGAAACCGCCCGCTCAATCCTGGATCACCGTCCCGGCGACTCCGGTCGAGCGGGCCCAGCAGGTGGTCCAGGCGGTGATCCACTCACCGGTCTTCCCGGCTGCGGTGGAGCTGGACCGGCCCGCACCTGAGGAGCTGCGGGTCGCGGTGCTGCTCGAGGGCACCGGCCCGGGCGTGGACCAGCGGACCACCG
>JBBSQO010000419.1:0-2460 GCA_038244025.1 Propionibacteriales bacterium | reverse complement strand
GCTGCGCCGCGTCAGCCCCACCGTGTCTCGTATCACTGCTGATCAGCTGGCAAGAATTCGCCGAGGTATCACGGTCGCCGTCGGCGCTGGCTGATGCCCTGACTGAGTTCAAAACGACCCGATAGCGGATCCGCTTACGACCCGGCGTTCAACGGGCAACGACGGTCGATCTGTGCAGAGCACTTTGTGGGCAGAAGTACGGTTAGTGCAGTCGGCTCTTGAGCAGAGGCGGTTAGTGCAGCCGACTTCTGATCAACCAAGACCCACCGACGCTGGCTACGGTTGCCGCACAACGTCTTGAAGATGATCTCGATCGCGTCATGGCACCCCCGTCCGGGGCGGAATCCATAAGATCTCGGCTCGAACCGAGCCTCCGACTCCGGCTCCAGCGCATGCTTCACCCGTGCCAGTTGCACGCGATCGGCGATCACAGCTGCCGCACGCTCGACAGCGTGTTGCTTCGGCTGCGCAGCATCAACTTCTACAGATCACGGACCGCTTGAGGTCCCCGTCCTGCGTCGCCTTGAAGATCCTCTGTCTCAGTCGCCGTACGGAAGCACGAAAGGGGCACGATCGGCCAGATATCAGACATCCGAGCTCTCCTTCGGTTGGGACTGGGCTGGACGGCCATCCGACGATACTGGCGACGCGCTCACCCAGATGTGCCCACGGGCAGCGCGTCTGGCAACGACGATGCCCGCGCATCGACGACACTCCGTGCCGCCGCGCCGACCGCCACCGACAAGCCCGTCAATAGGTCAGTGCGTCCAACCGTCCGAGGCTGCCGTATCGGCCAGGGATTCCCATGCGGTTTGGACCACGAGCTCCGCGCGACGCGGGAAAGTCGGCCGAGGCCACACCATTAACCGAACCCTAACCGGCAGTCGCTTCGGCGAACTGGGTCCGGTGCAGCTCGGCATAGAGACCACCCTGGGACAGCAGCTCGGCATGCCGGCCACGCTGGACTATCCGGCCGTGCTGCACCACCAGGATCAGGTCCGCGTCCCGTACCGTCGACAACCGGTGGGCGATCACCAGGCTGGTGCGGCCCGCCATGGCGACGTCCAGTGCGCGCTGGACGGCAATCTCCGATTCCGAGTCCAGGTGGGCGGTGGCCTCGTCGAGGACCACGATTCGTGGTGCCTTCAGTAGCAGCCGGGCAATCGCCAACCGCTGCCGTTCGCCGCCAGACAGCCGGTAGCCGCGCTCGCCGACGACCGTGTCCAGACCGTCGGGAAGCGCGCGCACCAGTTCACCGATCTGGGCCGCCTCCAGGGCCGCCAGCATCGACTCGTCACTGGCTCCCGGATGGGCGTAGTCGAGGTTCGCCCTGATCGTGTCGTGCAGCATGTGGGCGTCCTGGGTGACATAGCCGATGGTGGCCTGCAGCGAGGCCAGGTCGAGGTCGCGGACATCGGTCCCGGCCACCCGCACGGCGCCGGCGGTGGTGTCATAGAGCCGGGCGACCAGATGGGTCATGGTGGTCTTCCCGGCTCCAGACGATCCGACCAGCGCAACGGTCTGGCCTGGCTCAACGCGGAAAGAGATGTCGGTCAGCACATGGGTATTGGCCCGCTGGTCCAGCGAGGCCACCGACTCCAGGCTGGCCAGCGACACGGACTCGGCCCCGGGATAGGTGAAGGAGACATGGTCGAACTCGACCGATGCAGATCCGCTCACCGGTCGGGCGTCCGGGACGTTGGCGATCATCGGTTTCAGGTCCAGCACCTCGAATACCCGTTCAAAACTGACCAGTGCGGTCATCACGTCGATGCGCAGGTTGGTCAGCTGGGTCAGCGGACCGTAGAGCTGACCGAGCAGACCGGCCAGCGCGGTCAACGTGCCGATGCTCAACGCCCCCTTGGCCGCCAGGGTGCCCCCAACCCCATAAACGAGGGCGGTGGCGAGTGCGGCCACCAAGGTCAGCGAGGTCATGAAGAAGCGACCGTTCATGGCGATCCGGACCGAAACGTCTCGTACCCCACCGGCCCGGGCCGCGAACTGGTCATGCTCCTGGACCGGACGACCGAATAACTTCACCAGCAGGGCACCGGAGACGCTGAACCGTTCGGTCATGCTCGCCGCCATGTCACCATTCAGCTGCATTTGTTGCCGGGTCAGCTCGGCCAGCTTGCGGCCCATCAGCTTGGCCGGGATCAGGAAGATCGGCAACAGGACCAACGCCGCCACCGTCAGCGGCCAGCTCAGCACCAGCATCGCCGCCAGCACCAGGATCAGCGAGATGATGTTGGAGACGACCGTCGACAGGGTCGAGGTGAACGCCTGCTGCGCACCAATCACGTCGGAGTTCAGCCGGGAGACGAGCTTGCCGGTCTGGGTCCGGGTGAAGAAGGCCACCGGCATGGTCAAGACGTGATCGAAGACGCGGGTCCGCAAATCATAGATCAGCCCTTCCCCAATCCGGGCCGAACACCAGCGCTGCACCAGGCCGAGGCCGGC
>JBBSQO010000418.1:0-2463 GCA_038244025.1 Propionibacteriales bacterium | reverse complement strand
GGCAGGAGAAGGTACGGCCGCTGACCGGTTTCACGAATATGGCCTTCGCGTTCGACTGGCAGCGGCCGACCCGGCACATGACCGGCACATCGTACTTCTACCTGCACACCGACCAGTGGCGGTACGAGAACTTCGGGGCAGCCGAGCTCGCCAGCCCGCTGGGCCGCGGCCTGTTCAAGGACCGTACCTTCGCCGACTGCCTGGCCCAGGCCGGTCGGCTGGGCTGGACCCCGTCCCACCCGGCCTTCAACCGCAATCCCCTCGACCTGGCCGATGAGGCCAAGAAGGCCGGGAAATCTGCCTCCGACTTCATTGTGGCAGAGCTCAAGGCCGGTCGGCTCAAGTTCGCCGACACCGATCCGGACGACCCGGTGAACTTTCCCCGGGTGATGACGGTGTGGCGGGCCAACCTGCTCGGTTCGTCGGGCAAGGGGATGGAGTACTTCATGCGGCACCTGCTCGGGGTCGAGGACGCCGTGCGGGCCGAGGAGTCTCCACCCGAGCTGCGCCCGAAGGAGGTCACCTGGCGCGACAAGGCTCCGCGCGGCAAGCTCGACCTGGTCACCACCATCGACTTCCGGATGACCAGCACCTGTACCTACTCCGATATCGTGCTGCCGGCCGCCACCTGGTATGAGAAACACGACCTGTCCACCACCGACATGCACCCCTTCGTGCACTCGTTCAACCCGGCCATCGCGCCGCCGTGGGAGACCCGGACCGACTTCGACGCCTTCAAGATCATCGCCGAGGAGTTCTCCCGGCTCGCCGTCGACCACCTCGGCACCCGTACCGATGTGATCTCCGCCCCGCTGATGCATGACAGCCCGGACGAGACCGCGCAACCCGGCGGCCGGATGCTGGACTGGACGGCCGGGGACTGCGAGCCGATCCCCGGCGTGACGATGCCGAGGCTGATCTCGGTCGAGCGCGACTATCCGGCGGTCGCGCAGAAGATGGCGGCCATCGGCCCGTTGCTCGACACCCTCGGCACCACCACCAAGGGTGTCACCGTCAAGCCGACCGAGGCGCTGGACTACCTCCGCCGGACCAACGGCACCATCCGCGGCGGGATCGCCGAGGGTCGCCCGGCGCTGACCCGGGACATCCATATGGCCGAGGCGATGCTGGCCCTGTCCGGCACCACGAACGGCTCCCTCGCGGTCCAGGGATGGAAGAACCTGGAGGAGCGTACCGGCTGCACGCTGGCCGACCTGGCCGAGGAACGGGCCAACGACCAGATCACCTTCGCCGACACGCAGGTGCAGCCGCGGGCCGTGATCACCTCCCCGGAGTGGTCCGGCAGCGAGGCCGGGGGCCGCCGGTACTCCCCGTTTGTGGTGAACGTCGAACGCAAGAAGCCGTGGCACACCCTGACCGGCCGGATGCACTTCTTCCTCGACCACGACTGGATCTATGAGTACGGCGAGGCGCTGCCGGTGTACCGCCCCCCGCTGGACTATGCCCGCCACTTCGGGGACCAGGGGGTCCGGGATGAGGGCCGGCCCGAGATCACCGTGCGTTACCTGACGCCGCACTCCAAGTGGTCGATCCATTCGGAGTACCAGGACAACCTGCACATGCTGCGGCTGTTCCGCGGCGGCCCGGTGATCTGGATGAGCCCGCTGGACGCCGAAAAGATCGGCGTCACCGACAACGACTGGATCGAGGCGTTCAACCGGAACGGCGTGGTCGCCTGCCGGGCGGTGGTCAGCCATCGGATGCCCGAGGGCACGGTGTTCATGTATCACGCCAAGGACCGGCACCTGATGACACCGAAGTCGGAGATCTCCGGCTGGCACGGTGGCGGCGACAACGCCCTCACCCGGTTGGTGATCAAGCCCACCCACATGATCGGTGGCCACGCCCAGTTCACCGCCGGCTTCAACTACTACGGTCCGACCGGTAACCAGCGCGACGAGATCACCGTGATCCGCCGCCGCTCTCAGGAGGTTGAGTTCAGTTGAGGATCATGGCTCAGATGTCGATGGTGATGAACATCGACAAGTGCATCGGCTGCCACACCTGCACCGTCACCTGCAAACAGGTCTGGACCAACCGGCCCGGCACCGAGTACATCTATTTCAACAATGTTGAGACCAAGCCGGGCATCGGCTACCCGAAACGCTATGAGGACCAAGAACAGTGGCAGGGCGGCTGGGTGCTGGACCGGAAGGGCCGGCTCCAGCTCAAGGCCGGCGGCCGGCTCAAAAAGCTGCTGTCCATCTTCTACAACCCCAACCTGCCGACGATCGACGACTACGGCGAGCCCTGGACGTACGACTACCAGACGCTGATCGACGCACCACTGGGCACGCCGAACCCGACCGCGCACTCGCACTCGGCGCTGACCGGCAAGAGCATGGACATGCAGTGGGGCAGCAACTGGGACGACGACCTGGCTGGTGCCACCGAGCACGCCATCGCCGATCCGAACCTTCAGAATATGGACAGCCACGTCCT
>JBBSQO010000417.1:0-2464 GCA_038244025.1 Propionibacteriales bacterium | reverse complement strand
CCCGAGGACGTCAAGGACGTCGCAGTCAGCTGCCTGGCTCACCGGATCACGCTGAACCCGCAGACCTGGGCAAGTGGCGCCCAGCCTGAGGAGCTGGTACGCGGATTGCTGGCGCAGGTACCCGGCCCGGCGGCCACCGCCTCGGTCACCCGCTGATCATCAACACCCTCGACAGGCTCAGGATCGGCATGGATGATCAACAGCGGCAGGCCAAGACAGTGAGGTCCCGCTGGCAGCTAGGCGTGGTGGCATCAACTGCCGGTGTGCTAGGCGTGGTGTTGGTGGTAGTGGGGATCGTGTTCCAGCGCACCAACATCGCCGTGCTGGGCATCCCGTTGGTGCTGGACCTGGTCTGGAACCTCGTCCACCCGCCAACCGGCAGCGGCCGGCTCACCCTGGCGGTTGCAGACACGATGTGCGAGCCTGGGTTGGTGGAGGCCAAGCTGCACCTCCAGACGGCGGCCGGGACGGAGAGCATCCAGCTGCGGGTCAGCGCCCTCGGACATCAGCCAGGTGTTGCGCTGGTGGCCGCTGATCATGATCGCGACATCCGGACTTCGATTACCACGGTGCGGACGGGCCAGCGGCGGATGTTCACCACCGAATGGGCTGCCGCGGCGGCCGACAGGATGCTCACCCAGCTCCCGCGGGTCATCCGGCCCGCCATGATCACCGTTCATCCGGCCACCCGGTCGCTGAAGATGCTGCCACTGCCGTTCCGGCTGCAGGGGCTGACCGGTACGCATGACTCGCGCCGGGCCGGTGAGGGTGGCGATCTGCACGACGTCAACGTGTTCACCCCTGGTGCCCGGCTGCGCCGGATCGACTGGCGGGTGACGGCCCGGCGGGCCGGCCAGGGCAGCAGCGGCCGGCCGGGCGAGATTGGTGAGCTGTATGTCCGGCGTACCTTTGCCACCGCAGATGCCACCATCATGCTGGTGCTGGACTCCCGCGATGATGTCGGCCCCGACGTCGGCACCTGGGATGACGCCAACAGGGTACGCGAGGATCAGGCGACCTCGCTCGATATTGCCCGCGAGGCAGCCGCCTCGCTGGCCCAGCATTATCTGGACAACGGTGACCGGGTCGGGCTGGAGGATGTCGGCCGGTTGCGCAGACCGGCGCCGCCGAGCGGTGGCCGGGCCCAGCTGCATCGTCTGGTCCACCATCTCGCCGTGTCCCAGCCGATCGGCGAGCCCACCCGGCGCAAGCGTGCCCCGCGGCTGCCTTCCGGTGCGTTGATCATCGTCTTCTCCACCTTCCTGGATGATGACATGGCTAACTTTGCCCAGTCCTGGCGGCGCTCCGGCCATCGGGTGCTGGCCGTTGATGTGCTCCCCCGGCTGACCATCCGCGGGCTGGACGTGCGACAGCGCACCGCCTGGCGGATCGTCCGGATGGAACGGGTCGACCGGCTGCGGGATCTGTCCAGCAGCGGGGTCGAGCTGATCCACTGGGAGGGTGAGCAGCCCAACGGGCAGCCCGCGCCCAGTGTGGAAGTAGCCATGGCCGCCCTCGCTCGGGTCCGTAGGGGGCGGCGATGAGGCGCCGCCGGGAAAGGCTGCTGCGGACGCTGCAAATCAACCGGTCGGCAGCCGAGCGCCCGCTGCCCCGGGTCACGATCAGCACCGGCGGCTGGCTGCCCTGCTGGTCGTTGCGCGCCCTGATCGGTTTGGTCGGCCTCGGCTGCCTGGCCATATTTGCCGTCAACCCGGTGATCTGGGTGATCGGCCTAGCCGGACTGGTGGTGGTACTCGCCCAACCGGCCAGCATCGCCCCCGCCAGCTATGCCCTCGGGCTGGCCATCGTGATGTTGGTGACCACACCGGATCCCTTTGCGGTACGGGGCTTTCTGCTGCTGCTCGGCATCCACCTGCTGATCATCCTGTGCAGCCTGATCGCCGACCTGCCGCTGATGGCCCGGGTCGAGCTGGCGGCGCTGGCCCGCCCGGCTCGCCGGTTCGTGGTCATCCAGCTCAGCTGCCAGGGACTCGCTCTGGCCGCGGCCTGGCTGGCCGGTGCTGACCAGACCTTGCCCTGGATCGGTGTGGTGGCCGTTGCCGGTCTGGTGGTGTTGGTCTGGACCCTGGCTCTGCGGCTCAGGATGGCTGATGCCGATTGACGAAGGATTCGACAGAGTCTGCGATCCGGCGGGCATCCGCCCGGCTGGTGCCCGGGATGGCTGCGTCCGCGGGCCCGGCGGCCAAGGGCTCCAGTACCTCCAGCAGGCGGTGCCGCAGGACGTTCGCCCGCGCGGCAAACGTACGCTGGTGGGCCGCGTAGTCAGCCCGGCCTTCCGGGGTCTCGATCGCTACCGGTTGATAGCCAAGGGCTGTCAAGTCGTACGGGCTGGCACGCATGTCCAGCTCGCGGATCTCCCGTGCCAGCAGGAAGCAGTCACCGACCAGCTCCGATGGCATCAGCGGCGAGAGCTTGTAGGCCCACTTGTACAGGTCCATGTTGG
>JBBSQO010000416.1:0-2464 GCA_038244025.1 Propionibacteriales bacterium | reverse complement strand
GGCGCGGATCGATGCAGGTAGGTCTTCGGGGTGATCTTCGAACCGGTCCGGAAATTGCGGGCCCAGGCAGCCGACTGGGGGACCTCGGCCAAGGCTGACCGGGTCTGGGCTGACACGGTGCCGACTGGCAGTTCATCCACATCGGCCAAGATCTGCTCGGTGGTCAGCAGGCCGACGGCCAGTGCGTTCTGCCGTTCGGCCGGCGCGTCCTCGAACACGGACAGGGCGGCGCTCCGGGCGACCACGGCGTACCAGCGGATTCCGTCGCCGTTCAGGCCGATGACCGATGGGATCAAGGTGGCCAAGGACGTACGGGACCGGTCGGACGTGTGGTCGTTGACCAGCCGGGCCAGGGACGACAGCAGCGGATGCGTACAGCCGGGGTTGTCACTCCATGGCTCCCCGGCAAGAAAGGACGCCATCTCCATGAAGCAGGCGCCCTGCCGCGGGCTGCGGTGCTTGCCCGGTGACAGGATGGGTACACTGTCTACCGTCCATTTTGAGTCCTGCTGATCGGCAGCAGTCATGGTGCACCTCACAGGCTTGAGCTACTGCTGCCATTATTCCACCCATCCGCTGATCCGGAAAGGCTTTTAGGCGTCTTCGGGCGTCAGCGGACGGTAATGACCACGGTCTTGTCCTTGATGGATGGTGCCTGTTGCCAGCGGGGCAGCGTCGATCCGCCCTGTTGCCAGGACTGGCCTGCCACCGAAACGTGGCTCACACCGTAACGCCCGGAGTTCGCGATGGCATGATGGGCAATGGTCCAGGCCATGGTGGTGGTGGAGGTGGTCACGGTCAAGGACTTGCCCTGGATGTGTGTCTGCTCTGCGCCCAAGGTCGAGGAAAGGAACTTCTTCAACCCTCGCGCGTTCCCGGCTGCCTGCTTTCGTTCCAGACAAGTGAATCCGGCGGTGGAATGCCCAGTCAGCGCGCTGGCCAGGATCCGGGCATTCGGCTCGTGCTGGCGATAGCCCTCGGGATACCCGCTGCGTTGCACCTGCTGGGCAACGTCGTTGATGTTGGCGGTCTTCCAGCTGGGGATCTTGACCAAGCCGTCGTAGAACACGCCCGTCGCATAGTACGGGTCCATGATTTGGTCCACGGTGCCCCAGCCCTGCGATGGACGTTGTTGGAAGAGCCCCACCGAGTCACGGTCGCCGTGGTCGAGATTGCGGATGCCGGACTCCTGATAGGCAGTGGCGATGGCTATTGATGCCGCCCGGGCCGGCAGCCCGCGTTTGATCGAGACGCCGACAATGATGGAGGCGTAGTGGGCCTGTTCGAGGTCAATGGAGACCGAACTCTGGGCCGCCGTCGCGACACACCGTTGCTGGCCAGGGATCGGTGCCGCGCCGCCGAGCTGGCGAAGGACGGCAAAGCTGGCCACCACAACGGCGACCAACAACAACAAGCCGATTCCGAGGTACCCGAAGACTGCTAGCCCGCGACGCTTTGCCGGTGTCGTCCGACGGACGGTCATGACCAGTCCCAGCGCACGTCAGCCCTATGCACGTCAGCCCTATGCACGTCAGCCCTGTGCACGTCAGTTCGCGTGCAGTGCAGCGTTGAGCTCGACCTTCCTGCCTTCTCTGCTGCGCACCTCGATGGCGCCGGTGACGGAGTTACGGATGAAGAGCAGGCTGTCCTGGCCGGACAGCTCCCGCGCCTTGACCGTGGAGCCACCCTCCACGGTGACCTTGGTGCCGGCCGTCACGTACAGTCCGGCCTCGACCACACAGTCATCACCCAGTGAGATGCCAATGCCCGCGTTGGCCCCCAGCAGGCAGCGTTCTCCGATCGCGATCTGCTCGGTACCGCCACCGGACAGCGTTCCCATGATGGAGGCACCGCCGCCGATGTCGGAACCGTCCCCGACCACCACACCAGCGGAGATGCGCCCCTCGACCATCGAGCTGCCCAAGGTGCCGGCGTTGAAGTTGACGAAACCCTCATGCATCACCGTGGTGCCGGCCGCCAGGTGCGCTCCGAGCCGGACCCGGTCCGCCTCGGCAATCCGCACGCCGGACGGCAACACGTAGTCGACCATCCGCGGGAACTTGTCGACGCCGAAGACGGTCAGGTGACCGTGCCGGGTCCGCAGCGCTGCCCGGGTCCGCTCGAAGTCATCAACCGCGCAAGGCCCGGCCGAGGTCCAGACCACATTAGGCAGGACGCCGAATATCCCGTCCAGATTGATCGTCCGCGGTGCCACCAGCCGGTGGCTGAGCAGGTGCAGCCGAAGGTAGGCGTCTGGGGTGTTGGCCGGGGCGGAGTCCAGCTCCACGGTGACCTTGATGGCCTCGGTACGAACACTGCGGAGCCGGTCGGCACCGGCTGCCTCGGCAAGTGAGTCGGGTGCCTCGGTGTCCTCGGGAGCACCCAGCTGAGGAGCCGGGAACCAGGTGTCCAGCACCGAGCCGGACTCATAGATGGTGGCCAGGCCCCAGGCCCAGGCCGTGCG
>JBBSQO010000415.1:0-2497 GCA_038244025.1 Propionibacteriales bacterium | reverse complement strand
CGGACGTGCGAGCAGGACTCTCCGAGTGGCGAGAAAGCCGTGGCCTTCTTAACGATCTAATTACCGCTATAGGACGTGCGAGTATCGTGATGACATCATCGCCGGTTGGAGCGGTGGTATCCAGGAACTATGGGGGCACGAGGGTGGCGACAAGCCTCGTGAAGATGAGGCCGTAACTCGGCACAATCGGCGTCACAGCGTCAGCGACTCGCTGAGCGCTCGGTCTGCGCGTCTAGCGGGACTAGAAGCCAATAGACGTCTACGGCTTGGATATTTCATACTTCGTGGCCGGTAGGCCGAGTGCAGGATTGGATGGGTCCACTCTTCCTCCTCGGCACGATGCCGTGGTCTCCCCCGCCGACACGGGCCTGACCTACACCGGTGTCACTGCTCGACTCTCCTACCCGATGGGCCGTAACCGGAACGGCCGGCGGACTGGCGAAACTCACCAGTGGCGGTGTCCCGAGGGTGAGCCTGATCCTGGCCTTCATCGCCGGGCTGATCTTCTTCCTGCCCTTTCCTGGCTGGCCGAAGCTGGTCGGGTTCGTCACCTCCTCCAGGGTGCTGTCCTTCGGTGCCGGGCCCATCGTGCTGTTGACGATGCGTACGCAGCTGCCGAACCATGAGCAACCTTTCCGGCTGAAGGGCGTCTGGGTGATCGCCTTTCTCGCCTTGTGGTCATCCAACCTGATCGTCTACTGGTCGGGCTGGGCGACCGACTGGAAGCTCTTCCTGGCCATCCTTTTCGGCTTTATCCTGCTGCGGCTCAACCAGCTGTCCAACCGAGTGCATACCCCGCCGCTGGACTTCAAGCCCGGCCGGTGGATGGTCGCGTGGTTCGCCGGGCTGGCCCTCATCAGCTATCTGGGCTCGTACCCGGATCCGGCCACGGGCAACCTGGGGATCATTTGTTCTAACAGAGGCATCCTGGTCATCTTCCGGCTCAGCCTGCTGATCGTCTGGCTCGGATACAAGAGCCGGCTCCCGACCGAGCAGGTGGAGGAGGAGCTGGCCCAAACCTCGCAGGGCGAGGAGCCGCCGGCACCACTCGCAGAGTAAGGCATGAAAGTCCGGACCGCTCCTCCTCCGCGAGCGTAGGCTGACGACATGAAGATCGTGGTCACCGGCGGTCAAGGCGGCCTCGGCGGCGAGATCATGACGGCACTGGAGCGGCGAGGAATGCCAGGCACGTCAGCCAGCCGGCGCAGTGGGGTGGATCTCGGCACCGGTGCGGGGCTGCAGGCAGCGCTGGACGGCGCCGATGTCGTGGTTCACGCCGCCAGCAGCCCGCGGCACAGCCGGGCCGTCGATCTCGGCGGCACCCAGCGGATCATCGAGATCCTCGAACGGCAGCCCCAGGCGGCGCGGCTGGTCTATGTCTCCATCGTGGGATGTGACCTGAGCCCGTTTCGTTACTACCGGGCCAAGTATGCCTGCGAGATAGCCGTACGACTCAGCGATCTGCCGGCGACGGTGGTCCGGGCCACCCAGTTCCACACCCTGGTGGCGACTTTTGCCAAGGCGGCCACCCTCGGCACACGGGTGCTTGCACCACAAGGATTGCGCTTCCAGTCCTGCGATCCGCGGTGGGTCGCCGAACAGCTTGTCGACCATGCCCTGGCTGCCGCACCTGACGGTTTCGGCCGGGTTGCTGATCTGGCCGGACCGGAAGAGATCTCCCTGACCGCCGCGGCCGAGCTGGTGGCCGTCCACGACGGGCACCTGGTACCGAAGCCGTGGCGGATCCCGCCGGTGATCGGCACCCTGCGGTCATTCGCCCGCGGCGACAACCTGCCCGGTCCGGACAGCCAGGTTGGCGGGTCCTCCTTCACCGACTGGCTGAAAGCTCGCCGAACTGCTTGACGGGCGGCAATGCATGGCAGGATTCGCCCGCGTTTTCCTACCTATTCGCGGTGGCGAGGGCGGAAACAGCCATTTCGTACGAAATGGCTGCGATTAGGTAGGAAAACGCGCGCCAGGGGCGAACTGAGGCGCCGTCTGGCTCCTCAGTGAGGCCGCGCCATCGGGAGGTACCGGTGCTTATCTGGGGGCCAACACCTCGCATGGCGGGTCCAGAACTCCTGACATGGCGAGGTCTTTCAGGTAATCGCGGGGTCGCCTTTGACGCTGTAGGCGATGGTCAGCTGGATTCTGTAGTAGCACGGGTCGCGGTGTCGGTGAGCTCGACGCAAAGGGCGGCGATTAGGTCGGAAACCGCGCGCCAGGGGCGAACTGAGGCGCCGTCTGGCGGGTCAGCGCGGCCGCGCCATCGGAAGGTACCGGTGCTTATCCGGAGGCCAACACCTCGCATGGCGGGTCAGCCCGGCGGAGGCGTTGGTCGGTGGTCAGCAGCGGACAATGCCGCTCCTCGGCCAGTGCGACGTAGAGCCCGTCGAGGACTCGAATCCGTCCCCGCAGGTCAAGCGCGCGGTGCAGATGCGCAGCGGTGGGCAGTACCAGCTCGATCGGCAGCTCACATGCATGATCGAGTGCGGCG
>JBBSQO010000414.1:0-2502 GCA_038244025.1 Propionibacteriales bacterium | reverse complement strand
TGAGAGCTTCATCGCTCGTGCCGAAGCGATTGGCAGTACCGCGATCATGGTCACCGTGGATACCCACCTGCTGGGCTGGCGGACCAGCGATCTTGATCTCGCCTATCTGCCGTTCGCCCGCGGGCAGGGCATTGCACAGTACACCAGCGACCCCGTTTTCCTTGACCTGGTGGAGCAGAGAGCTCGCCGACCGCGGAACGGTGAGCCGCCGAAGCCCACCCTGGCAGCCCTTCGCACCCTGACAGAAATGTCGCGTCGATTCCCAGGCGACTTCTGGGACAACATACGCTCCCCGCTGCCCCGAGCGGCGGTTGAGGTCTTTCTCGAGATCTTCTCCCGCTCTTCGTTGACCTGGGAGCACTTGAGCTTCCTTCGCGAGCGGACCGACCTGCCGATCGTGATCAAGGGCCTGCAGGATCGGCGCGACGCCGCGGTTGCCCTTGATCATGGTGTGGACGGCATCGTGGTTTCCAACCATGGCGGCCGCCAGGTCGACGGTGCCATCGGCTCCCTGGACGCGCTGCCCGGCATTGCCGAGGAGGTTGATGGCCGGGTTCCGGTGCTGTTCGACAGTGGCATCCGTAGTGGTGCCGACGCTTTCAAGGCGATCGCTCTGGGCGCCCGAGCGGTGCTGGTTGGCCGGCCGTGGGTCTACGGCCTGGCCCTGGCTGGCAGCGTAGGTGTCGTCGAGGTGATGCGTAGTTTCCTGGCCGAGTTCGATCTCACCATGGGCCTGACCGGTTGTGCCTCGGTCAGTGACATCACCCGGGACCGGCTGGTGGACACGTCGTTACGGGTGGGCCCGCGGCCGCTGACCCGCCAGTGACACAGTGGCATGGTGACCCAGGTAACGGACTTTGACCTGATCCAGGCGGCAGAGCTGCGCGAGCGCGGCAGCCTGAAATGGACCATGTTCCCCGACACTATTGGTGCGTTCGTAGCGGAGATGGACTTCGGCACCGCTCCGCAGGTGACCGCGGCACTGCAGCGGGCAGTCGATGCGGCGGTCTTCGGCTACCTGCCCCAGCACCTGGCCGAGGCGATGTCGGAGGCGACTGCAGAGTGGCATCGATCCGCCTACGGGTGGGACCTCCGGGCCTCTCAGGTGCACCCGATTGCCGATGTGCTGAAGGGCCTCGAGCTGGCGATCGAGCACTTCTCCGCCCCGGGGGCGCCGGTGATCTTGCCGACACCGTCGTACATGCCGTTCCTGGAGGTCCCGCCGGAGATGGGCCGGAAGATCATCCAGATCCCACTCCAGCAGGTGGATGCCCAGTACGCGCTCGACCTGGACGCCCTGGCAGCCGCGTACCACCAAGGTGGCCACCTGCTGATCTTGTGCAATCCGTACAACCCGGTCGGCAAGGTCTTCGGCTCCGACGAGCTGGTCGCCATCAGTCAGGTGGTGGCGGCTGCAGGCGGCCGGGTCTTTGCCGACGAGATCCATTCCCCGGTCGTCTACCCAGGATCCGTGCATGTGCCGTACGCATCCATCTCCGCGACCACTGCCCAGCACACGCTAACCGCTACCTCGGCTTCCAAGGCCTGGAACCTACCCGGTCTGAAATGTGCGCAGCTGATCATCAGCAGTGCTGCTGATGCGGAGATCTGGCCACGGATCGAGATGGCGGCCAGCCATGGCGCCAGCACACTGGGGGTGATCGCCACCACTGCTGCCTACCGCGACTCCCGCCACTGGCTGGGTGAGGTGTTGTCCTACCTGGATGGGAACAGACGGCTGCTGGCGGACCTGATCGCCGAGCGCCTGCCGGGTGTGCAGTACACGCCACCGGAAGGCAGCTACATTGGCTGGCTCGACTGTCGCGGGCTGGGACTGGGTGACCAGACCGCCACCTTCTTCCGTGAACGGGCCGGTGTCAGCCTGACCGAGGGCATCAGCTGTGGAGCACCGGGGCGCGGTTTCGTCCGGATGATCTTCGCCACCCCACGGCCCATCCTCGAACAGGCGGTGGCTCAGATGGGTGCCGCCCTCAAGTCGCGCTAGCCAGGCCACTTTTTGGTTATTCAGCGACATCTGCGGTTGATAGATAACCAAAACGTCGACCCGATTGACGGCATTGGTCAGGTACGGCCTGCTGCAGGTCCGGCTGCGTCCTCTTCTTCAGCAGGATGCTGCGTCGGGATACTCACAGGGTGCCACCATGAGGTTATCCAGTCAGCGCAGCATCTTGTCCGGGGTGACCGGCAGGTCCCGGACCCGGGTGCCGGTGGCGTTGTAGACGGCATTCACCACCGCGACCGGTGATCCGACAATGCCGATCTCGCCGATGCCCTTGGCGCCCATCGGGTTGGCGTGCAGGTCTTCCTCCCCCAGCCAGATCGCCTCGATCTCGCCCACGTCGGCATGGGAGGCGATGTGATACTCGGCGAAGTCGTGGTTCACCACGTGCCCGGTGTGCGGGTCCGGCACGCTTTGCTCATACAGTGCCGCCGACAGTCCCAGGGTCATTCCGCCCCTACTCTGTGAGCGCGCGGTCCAAG
>JBBSQO010000413.1:0-2504 GCA_038244025.1 Propionibacteriales bacterium | reverse complement strand
CCAGGTTTCGCGGCATCGAGAGCGTGCAGCAGCGAGTCCCACGGCGAGGTCAGCCCGCGAATCGCCCAGCCGGTGGTTTCGGCGGTGTACCAGGCCGTCCAGTCCCCGGTCAGGGAGTACAGGTAGCCGGCAAAGCCGAGCAAGACGGATGCCGGAATGATCAACAGAGCCACCCGACGGAGCCGTTGCGCCCAGCTGATCTTGCGACCGGTAATGATCATGGCAAACAGCGCACCGGCCAGGAACAGCCCGGAAACCCGTACCGTACAGGCCACAGCGGCCAACAGGCTGGCCGACAGCCACCGATCGGAGCGGGCGCGTTCCCAGGCCCAGAACGCCGCGGCACAGAAGAGAGATTCGGTGTACGGGACCGCGGTGAAGATCGCGGTCGGCGCGAAGAGCCAGGCAATGGCAGCCCAGGGCCCACCTAGCCGGCCCAACGCGATGGCCGCGATGAGTGAACACACCAGGGAGAGAATCACACCGCCGACCTGGGTTGACAGCCCGATGGCGAGTCCGGCCTTGAGCAGGGCGGGCAGCCCCGGGAAGAAGGCCATCAGGATGCCGGACTGCTGCGACAGATAGCCATCGCGGGCCAGCTCGCCGTAGTGGACCGCATCCCAGTTGTTGACCATGTCCTGCATTGAGCGGCCTTCGATGATGGCCAGCAGCAGTGCCATCACGCAGATCAGGCCCCGGCTGGCCAGCCAGGCCTGGATGATCATGCGCCCGGAGCGCGTATCCAGTGAGTGCAGCTTCACCGTTGCAGGCCAGCCCAGACCCGGGCGGAGAGGCCGACCACCCAGCCGGCGTCGGGGGCATGATCGAGCACCCCACCAGTCGGGTCATCCAGGCCGGGGATGCGCAACGGATCCTGCTGCGGATAGAAGATGTCGCGGACCACCATCGCCACCACCCAGGACTGGGTCGCCATCCTGATCAGTACGGCCAGCCAGTAAACCTTGTCCGGACCTCCGTCACCGGGCGTGAGCTGGCCGCCAAGATGCCACCAGATGGCACCGAAATAGATCACCTCTCCGGCCGTGAACACCCACCACTCCCGCCACCGGGGGCGGGCCAGAATGACGAGCGGCAGCAACCAGAGCATGTACTGCGGGGAGTACACCTTGTTGGTCAGCAAGAAGACGGCCACCACCAGGAAGGCGACCTGGCCAAACCGTGGCCGCCGTGGCGCGACCAGAACGATCACTCCGATGGCCGCACAGGCGCCGAGGAACAACACGGCGTTGAGGGCATTGAGGTGATCAATGGTCTGTCCCGCGAGGGAGATAACGTACCAGATGGAGCCGAGGTCGCCGCCCCGGTCTGAGTTGAACGTCCAAAAGCTCAGCCACTGCCCCGGCGCCAGGATGGTCACCGGGAGATTCACCACCAACCAGGTGATCACGAAGGCCAGGAACATGGCACCGAATGCCCGCATTCGCTTGCTGCGCAGGCACAACAGCAACAGCGGCCCCAGCAGCAGCGCAGGATAAAGCTTGGCCGCCATCCCGAGTCCGAGCATGACCCCGGCCGGTACGGGTTTGCTGCGGGACCAGTACATGCAGCCCAGCGCCGTCAGTGCCACCGGCAGCAGATCCCAGTTGATCAAGCTCCCCAGCGCCAGACAGGGCGAGGCCGCCAGCATCATCGCATCCCACGGCCGGGAAGGCACGGTCCGCAGCTGCGCCAGCACGGTGACCAACGCCAACACGAACAGCACCACCATGTTGACGTCGAAGAAGATGTCGCTGGCGGTCAGCTGCTGCTGCTCGGACAGGCCCGGCCCACTGCGAGCACCCAGCGCCACCGTGATCTGCCGCTCAAGCTCGAGAAACCAACCGGTGAGGACCGGGTATTCCAGCGTCGGGTAGTTGCCGGTATCCAGGTAGGGAGTGTTGCCCTGCACCAGGCCGCGCAGACGATACAGCAGTGGAATGTCGGAGTAACACATCCACTTGTAGTTGTTGACGTGCTGGCCGACCATCGTTTGCCGGCAGGGAATCTGACGAAGTACGCCTACCAGGTAGACGGCCGCAGCAGTCAGTACGGCCAGCAGCGCCGGCGACCAGGGCCGAGGACCGCCACCGGCATGACGGCCCGGCGGGCCACCCGCCACCGGGCTGACCAGCCGGACGAAGCGGTCGGACAGTGCTGGTGAGTCGACGTAGCGGGCTGGTGAGTCGAGGTAGCTGGCCGGTGAGTCGACGTAGTGGGTCTGGTGAGCTGGCTGGCGATCCGACCTCGGGTCCGGGGTCGGTCGGCTCACCCGTTCCCGCCTCCAGGTTGCTGGCCGCCCTGGGTACCGGGCGTGGTACCGCCACCGCCCCCGCCATTGCCCTTGCCGGGCTTGTCGGTTGGCTTCGTCGTGGGCTTCTTGGTTGGCTGCGTCGGCCTGGTCGTCGGCTGCGTTGGCCTTGTCGTCGGCTGCGTCGGCCTTGTCGTCGGCTGCGTTGACTTCGTGGTCGGGTTTGTCGGCTGGGCGGTTGGATTGCCCGGCTGCT
>JBBSQO010000412.1:0-2515 GCA_038244025.1 Propionibacteriales bacterium | reverse complement strand
TTCATGCTTCTCCGGGTGACCAGCTGACTGTGCCCGATCGACATACTGTGCCCGATCGACATACTGTGCCCGATCGACATACTGTGCCCGATCGACAGGCAGGGCAGCCCGGCCGGCAAACAAGGTGGGGTCGATGACAGGTCCGGACTCGGTGCTGGGACAGTTGGCGGCCGCGTACGGGATCGCCACCGAGTACCTGGACTGGCGGCAGCGCCCTGCCGTGGTATCCGAGCAGACCATTCGCGGCGTGCTGTTCAGTCTGGGCGTCGATGCCGGCACCCCCAGGCTGGCGCGGCAGGCGTTGGACAGCCATCAGCAGGAGCCGTGGACCAGGATGCTGCCGGTCTGCCTGGTGATCCGGGAAGGCCGTAGCACCCCGGTTGTTGCCCACATCACCAGTGGCCAGCAGCTGTCCCTCCAGATCGAGCTGGAGACCGGCGGCAGCCGGGATATCCCCGTGCTGTCGGACCAGCTGGGCCAGACACGGAGACTGGACGGCCGAACGATCACCGAGGTGTCAGTCCCGATCCCGGTCGACCTGCCGCTCGGCTACCACACCGTGCAGGCACACTGTCTTGATCAGCAGGCCTCGATGCCGCTGATCATCACCCCTGCCTGGCTGGGTCTGCCGGACCGGATGGCTGATCGGCGCGGCTGGGGGTTGGCGACGCAGCTTTACAGCGTGAGGTCCGAGCAGTCCTGGGGAGTCGGAGATTTGGCCGACCTGACCGATCTGACGGTCTGGTCGGCGGCAGCGGAGGGCGCCGACTTCATCCTGGTCAACCCCCTGCACGCTGCCGGGCCGATGGCGCCAATGGAACCCTCGCCCTACCTGCCGGCCACCCGACGGTTCGTCAACCCGCTGTATCTGCGGGTGGAGCGGATCGGTGAATATGCAGAGGCCAGCGATGCAGAACGCGCCCAAGTGGCCGCACTGCTGACCGAGCTGCGCCAAACCCCCGGACTGGACGACCAGATCGACCGGGACTCGGCCTGGACAGCCAAACGTGCAGCCGCCAAGATCATCCACTCGGTCCGCCGCACCGCCGGGCGGCAGCTCGACTACCTCGCCTTCCTGGCCCGGGAGGGCCCAGGCCTGCAGGACTACGCCACCTGGTGCGCCCTGGCCGAACACCACGGCGACGACTGGACGAGTTGGCCCGATGAGCTGCGATCACCACAATGTCCTGCTGTACCGGCGTTTCGTGACGCTCACCGCCACGAGGTCGACTTCCATTGCTGGCTGCAGTGGGTGCTGGATGAGCAACTCAGCTCGGCCCAGGCCGCCGGCGTCCGGGCCGGCATGGGGCTCGGGATTCTGCACGATCTGGCGGTCGGTGTGCACCCGCGCGGGGCCGACACCTGGGCAATGCAAGATCTCTACGCCAGCGGCATGTCGGTCGGTGCCCCGCCGGATGCGTACAACCAGCTGGGGCAGGACTGGTCCCAGCCGCCGTGGCGCCCGGACCGGCTGGCCGAGCTGGCGTACGCACCCTTCCGGCAGCTGGTGGCGGCGGTACTGCGGCACGCCGGTGGTGTCCGGGTTGACCATGTGATCGGCCTGTTCCGGTTGTGGTGGATACCAGCCGGTGCGGGCCCAGGCCATGGCACCTATGTTCGTTATGATCACGAAGCCCTGGTCGGCATTCTGGCGCTGGAGGCCAGCCGGGCCGGTGCGCTGGTCATCGGCGAGGACCTGGGCACGGTCGAGCCGTCGGTCCGAGACTATCTGGCCGAGCGCGGCATCCTGGGCACCTCCATCCTCTGGTTCGAGACCGACCACCAGGGGGACGGCGCACCGCTGGCGCCGGAGAAATGGCGTGAGTACTGCCTGGCCTCGGTCACCACCCACGACCTGCCGCCCACCGCCGGCTATCTGGCCGGTGATCATGTTCGGCTGCGCGAGCGGCTGGGGGTGCTGACCCGTCCGTTGGCCGAGGAGCTGGAGATCCACCAGGCGGGACGTCGGGCCTGGCTGGACCAGCTGCGCTCGGTCGGAGCGCTTTCGGCCGGTTCGGATGCCGGCGAGGAGACCACGGTGCTCGCGCTCCATCGTTATCTCACCTGGACCCCGGCGCGGTTGATCTGCGTGGCACTGACGGATGCGGTGGGGGACCGAAGGACGCAGAACCAGCCCGGCACGGTGGACGAGTACCCGAACTGGCGGGTCCCGCTCAGCGACCCGGCCGGTGAGCCGATGATGCTAGAGGACGTTCTGACGAGCCGGCGTGTCAAGTCGCTGGTCGAGATCGTACGGGACGGGGTGGCTTCGCCACGCCCTTTCTGATCAAGGAATATTTTGCTGAGACTGGCGTGTCGCGCTTGACATAGGGCATGCTGTGCTCATTCCTCAGCGAACGGATTCCCATGGTCATTCCCGGCTTGCCCTGCACCGCCGTCATAATCAGCAGCGTGATCCGTCGGGTAGGCCTGATCCGTCGCTTGGTCCGCAATGTGATCGGCCTCTGCAGCATGCTGGCCATGGTCGCAACGATGTCCTTGATCAGTCCCCCGG
>JBBSQO010000411.1:0-2522 GCA_038244025.1 Propionibacteriales bacterium | reverse complement strand
GGGTCGAAGTGGACGGCTTCGCGCCGCCGGGACGAGGACGAGTTCGTGGCCCGGTTGGAGGCCAAGGGGGTGCCGGTGACGGTCCGGGACACCCGTGGTCGGGAGATCGATGGTGCCTGCGGGCAGCTGGCAGCGACCGGGGCCTGACCACCGTACGGCCTGAACCGGCACTTTTCGTGGTGGCTACCGTGTCCAAGCAGTGGTACCCGGTCCGTAACCGGTCCCGGATGCGGTTGGCTTTCTGAGGAACGAGACGACGAGGAGACAGATGGAATCGAAGCTGGAGGCCATTTATCGACAGGTCGTCGAGCGCAACCCGGGCGAGGTCGAGTTTCATCAGGCCGCTCGTGAGGTGTTCGACAGCTTGGAACCGGTTCTGCAGAAACATCCTCACTATGTGGAGGGTGCGGTGCTGGAGCGGGTCTGCGAACCGGAGCGGCAGATCAGCTTCCGGGTCCCCTGGGTCGATGACCAGGGTCAGATCCGGATCAACCGTGGCTTCCGGGTCGAGTTCAACTCAGCACTCGGACCGTACAAGGGCG
This sequence comes from Propionibacteriales bacterium, assembly GCA_038244025.1. Lineage (GTDB taxonomy): Bacteria > Actinomycetota > Actinomycetes > Propionibacteriales > Propionibacteriaceae > Microlunatus. The sequence continues at coordinate 1,980 of JBBSQO010000411.1, read as the reverse complement.
GCTTGCGGTTTCACCCGTCGGTGTATCTCGGCATCATTAAGTTCCTGGGCTTCGAACAGATCTTCAAGAACTCCCTGACCGGGATGCCGATCGGCGGTGGGAAAGGCGGCTCGGACTTCGACCCGCGCGGCCGTAGCGATGGTGAGGTGATGCGGTTCTGCCAGTCCTTCATGACCGAGCTCTATCGCCACATCGGCGAGTACATCGACGTCCCCGCAGGCGACATCGGCGTCGGTGGCCGGGAGATCGGCTATCTCTTCGGGCAGTACAAGCGGATCACCAACCGGTACGAGTCCAGCGTGATCACCGGCAAAGGCGTCACCTGGGGCGGTTCCCTGGTCCGGACCGAGGCGACCGGCTATGGGACCGTGCTCTTCACCAACGAGATGCTGCGGACCCGCGGTCAGGATTTCGACGGCCAGCGGGTAGTGGTCTCCGGCTCGGGCAACGTGGCGATCTATGCCATCGAGAAGGCCGAAGCGCTGGGTGCCACTGTGGTCGCCTGCTCCGACTCTTCGGGGTACGTGGTTGACGATGAGGGCATTGATGTCGCGTTGCTCAGGCAGGTCAAGGAGGCCGAGCGCGGCCGGGTGGCCGACTATGTGGAGCGCCGGTCGTCGGCGAACCTAGCTTCCAGCGGATCGATTTGGGACGTGTCCTGTGATGTGGCGCTGCCCTGCGCCACCCAGAACGAGCTGAACGCCGATCATGCCGCGACACTCGTCGATAATGGCGTCAAGGCGGTGGCCGAGGGCGCCAACATGCCTGCCACTCCGGAGGCGGTGGCGGTGTTTCAGCAGGCTGGCGTACTGTTCGGGCCGGGGAAGGCGGCTAATGCTGGGGGGGTGGCCACCTCCGCGCTGGAGATGCAGCAGAACGCGAGCCGGGACGCCTGGACTTTCGAGCACACCGAGGAGCGGCTGGCTGCCATCATGACCGGCATCCACACCCGTTGCGCCGAAGTTGCCGAGGAGTATGGCCAGCCAGGAAACTATGTGCTGGGTGCCAACGTGGCAGGCTTCCTCAAGGTGGCCGATGCGGTCATCGCCCTCGGCGTCATCTGAGCCACCGCTGCTTGCCCAACCTGGTGGGCCGCGGTGAGGACGCGTTCGTCGTAGGCGACGAAGGCGTCCAGAACCTCGTGGGTGACGGACATGGTGTGCTTGGCCGTTGCCAGATGGATGGCATCCAAGGACCGCTGGTCGGGATCGGCATAGGCCGCTGCTCGGGCGATCACCGCGGGTGACAAAGTCACCACCCCGATGCCGCGAAGTACGTCGGCGGCCTGGGCTACCCGTTCCGGCGCGCTTCGCCGGGTGGCGCGCATCAACTCCACCTCGATCAGTACCGATGAGAGCACCGGGACTACCCGACGGTCGCTGAACCACCGGGAAAGGTCGCCGCTGTGCAGCTCTGGCCGAACGAGCTTCATCGCTCCTGACGTGTCGAGATAGATCATGGCGCGGCTACCAACGGTCTTCGCCGTACCGGTCCTGCAGGAGCGCCTCCAGGCCGGCGGCATCCGAAGCCGGCATCTCAGACTCCGGGACCAACGGCAGTGGACCTCGCGCGGGGCGCAACTCCCCCGACTCGATCAGCCCGCTGAGGGGATCCGGTAGGGCTGGCTCGATGATGGCCACCCGCTTGCCGTTGCGGGTGATCTCCAACCTTTCGCAGAATTCGACCCGGGCCAACACGCCGGCGGTGTGCTGGTTCAACTCACGAACCGGTATCCGTCGCATGGTTCCATCGTCCTACGGCTCAGTAGTACATGAATGGTGTAAGCGGGCAGCGTCCTCGTACGAGGCGTCGCAGGAGGCGCCGCGATCTCCGCCCGAGGCTTGCTCGCTCAGGTCTCGACGTGGGCCCAGTGGGTGGCCTGCTGCCATCATCCGTCGCCGCTGGCCAAGGAGGTCAGTAGCGCGAACGCGGTCGCCGTGTCCGGCGCGTCTCGTGAAAGTCACCGTGTTCCATTTGTCT
>JBBSQO010000410.1:0-2540 GCA_038244025.1 Propionibacteriales bacterium | reverse complement strand
GCGGACGGGGAGGTCTAGAGTGACGCCATGGATCGTCCCATCCCCAAAGAGGTTGATGTCATCCTGGACCGCACCAGCCCGGTGCCGCTCTATCATCAGCTCGCCCAGGCCATCGAGGCTTCGATCTCCGAGGGACAGCTGCTGCCGGGTGACCGGCTGGAGAACGAGCTGTCCTTGACCAGCCGGCTGGGGCTGGCCCGGCCGACCGCACGGCAGGCGATCCAGGAGCTGACCAAGAAGGGGCTGGTCGTTCGCAAGCGTGGGGTCGGCACCTTGGTGCTGCACCCGAGGATCAGCCGGGACACGAAACTGACCAGCCTGCTCGACGACCTCACCAAAACTGGGAAGAAGCCGTCCACCCGGCTGTTGGAGTTTTCTGAGGACATCGATGAAGAGATCCGCGCCAGTCTGCTGTCCTCGGAACCGGGTGGAGAGTTTGTCAAGGTCCGCCGGCTGCGGAGCGCCGACGGGGTGCCCATCGCGATCCTCACGAACTATCTTCCCCGCCGCTTCGACCTCACCCGGGAGTCTTTGGAGAATGCCGGCCTGTACGCGGTTTTGCGGGCCCGCGGTGCGAACCTGCAGGTCGCCCACCAGTTGATCCAGGCACGGCTGATGACCGCGGAGGAGGCAGACCTGCTGGACGAGACAGAACCGGCCGCCTGCCTGATCGGCGAGCGTACCGTCTATGACGATGCCGGTCGGCTGGTCGAGCTGGGCCATCACGTCTATCGCGCCTCACACTATTCGATGGAAGTCTCCCTCGTCCCCTAGCGGTCACCGAGAACCGGTCGCCACCTCCTACAGGTCACGCCGGCGATGCCTTGACCGGCGGATCCACCCTGACTTACCTTATGTCCTAACATAAAGACATTTGCTGCCTGGTTATTCACTAGCAACCCGTGATGACCGGGCCAGCACGAGATGATCACTATCGCCTCCGGGTGACCGCGGCGAGGGACGGGACGGAGTCGGCGATGAAGCTTGGGGTCCTCGGGGTCGGGCGGATCGGGGCTATGCACGCCAGGTACGCCGCGGCATCACCTGCAGTCAGCGAGGTGACGGTGTTCGACACCGATGCCGTCCGCGCCGCAGCTGCCGCCGCGGTGGTGGGAGCGCGAGCCGGCTCGAACCTGACCGAGGTGCTCTCGCACTGCGATGGCGTGCTCATCGCCACGCCCACGGTGACCCACCCCGACCTCGTGCGCATCGCCCTGGCCGCCGGGGTGCCGGTCCTGTGCGAGAAGCCGCTCGCCTTTGAGCCAGACACCGTACGCGAGCTCGCCGCCGCCGCCGATGCGGCCGGGGTCCCGCTCGTCGTCGGCTTCCAGCGCCGCTTCGACCCGGCCATCACGGCGATGCGCGAGGGCATCCGGTCCGGTCGTTACGGCAAGGTCTACCTGGTCCGCGCCGTCGCGATGGACCACGTTCCGCCATCGCTGGACTACCTCGCCGGCTCCGGCGGGATCTTCGTCGACCAGCTGGTGCATGACCTCGACGCGCTGCCCTGGCTGGTCGGCGAGCGGGTGGTGCGGGTCTACGCCACCGGTTCGGTGCTGGTGGACCCCGCGATCGCCGATGTCGGTGACGTGGACACCGCGGCCGTGCTGCTCACCTTCGCGTCCGGAGCCCTCGGGGTGCTGACGACCGGACGCGCCAACGGCGGCGGGTACGACAACCGGATCGAAATCTCGGCCCAGTACGCCTCCGTCACCGCCGGCCTGGATGCGCGCACCCCGCTCACCTCGCTGGAGATTGGGGTCGCAGCACCCACCAATCCGTACCTCGGGTTCATGGAACGCTTCGCCACCGCGTACCAGTCCGCCGTGACCACGTTCGCCGATATCGTCTCCGGCCGGGCCGAGAACCCGAGCCCGGCGCTGGACAGCCTGCACGCGCTGGAGATCGCCGCCGCCTGCGGCATCTCGCTCCGCGAAGGAGGGCCGGTGGACCTGGAGCAGACCGTAGACCTGAAGCCAGCTGACGTGCCAACATAAGTCTGCCAGGCCAGCACAGTTCCTCTCGTGCCAGGCACATTCTTGAACCGGCAAAGAAGCCGAAATGCAGACCATTGTCCAGCCGCGCAGCACCCGCAGCCGGTTACTCACGTTCCTGGTGGCTTTTTGTGCGCTGCTGTCGGTGCTCAACGCCTGTAGCTCCAAGGGTGGCGCGCAAGCCAACTCATCCATTGACGGTGTGCTCACGCTGAATAACGCGGTCGCTGGTGCCGCCGTCAAGGCGATAGCCACCGCGGGCAGCATGGCCAAGCTGGCCACCTTCGACATTGACGCGGACGTGATCAAGACATCCAGGCCGGCAAGATTTTTTTCGCGGTTGACCAGCAGCCCTATCTGCAGGGCTATCTACCAGTGGTGTTCCTCAACCTCTACAACACCAACGCCAACACCGTTGGCGGTGGTAGGCCGGTGCTGACCGGTCCCGGCTTCGTCACCAAGGACAACGCCGACACCGTGGCCAAGCACGCAGCGCGCGGCACCCGCTGACCGCCCCACACCCGAGGAGCCCCCACGCCCGAGGAG
>JBBSQO010000409.1:0-2546 GCA_038244025.1 Propionibacteriales bacterium | reverse complement strand
GATGCGCCGGAGGCCGATGGCACCTATGCCTGGGACTCCACCACGATGGTGCTGGTCCAGGTGCGGTCCGGCGACACCACCGGCATCGGCTGGACCTACGGACCGGCCGCCTGCGCTGCGGTCGTCAAAGGAAACCTGGCCGATGTCGTGATCGGCCAAAGTGCGCTGGACGTCGGTGGGCTGTCCCAGGCCATGATCAAGTCAGTGCGCAATGCCGGCCGGGTGGGCGCCATGGGTTACGCGATCTCCGCGGTGGATGTGGCGTTGTGGGACCTGAAGGCCCGGCTGCTCGACGAGCCACTGCATCACCTGCTCGGCGTGGTCCGCAGCCAGGTTCCGGTCTATGGCAGCGGTGGTTTCACCGCCTACGACGCGAAGCAGCTTGACCAGCAGCTGGATGGCTGGACGGGCCAGGGCATTCCCCGGGTCAAGATCAAGATCGGGGAGTCGTGGGGAACCAACCCGGGACGAGACCTCGCCCGGATGCGGCAGGCTCGTACCACGATTGGCGATGAGGTGGAGCTGTTCGTCGACGCCAATGGTGGTTATGGACGCAAGCAGGCGATCCGGGTGATGCGGCAAGCCGCTGATCTTGACATCCGCTGGTTTGAGGAGCCGGTCTCCTCCGATGATCTTGCCGGACTGCGCGAGGTTCGGGACGCGGTCTGGCCCGATGTCACGGCCGGTGAGTACGGCTATGACATCTACTACTTCCGGCGGATGTGCGAGGCGGGGGCGGTCGACTGCCTACAGGTCGATGTTTCCCGCTGCGGCGGGATCACCGAGTGGCTGCGGGCCGCAGCGGTGGCGGCATCGTACGGTCTGGAGCTGTCCGGGCACTGCGGACCGCACCTGCATGCGCACGTGGCAGCCGCCACGCCAAACTTCCGGCACCTGGAATGGTTCCATGATCACGTCCGGATCGAGTCAATGTTCTTCGACGGCACGCTCAATCCAGATGGCGGGGTGGTCACCCCCGACTCATCCGCGACAGGTCTCGGCTTGGAGCTGCACAGCAGCGACGTCGAGCAGTTCCGGGTCAGCTGAGTTCTCAACGCCGGTCGAGATTCCCAGAGATCCCAGACCCGAATTCGGGACACCGAGATAGACTCGCCGTGAGGGGAGCCTGAGATGAGCCTAATCTTCATTCTGATCGGGATAGCCGTCGTGCTGGGCCTGATGTGGCTTGGCACCGGTGTCCGGGTGATTCAGCAGTTTGAACGCGGTGTCGTCTTCCGCTTCGGCCAGGTCACTACCGGACCGCGACCTCCCGGGTTGGCTTTGATCGTGCCATTTGTCGACCGGCTGCAGAAGGTCAACATGCAGATCATCACCATGCCGATCCCGGCACAGGATGGCATCACCCGTGACAATGTGACCGTGCGCGTCGATGCCGTGGTGTACTTCAGAGTCGTCGATCCGGTCAAGGTCATTGTCGATGTGGAGAACTATGTCGCGGCGGTGGGCCAGGTCGCCCAGACCTCGTTGCGTTCCATCATCGGCAAGAGTGATCTGGATGATCTGCTGTCCAACCGGGAGCAGCTCAATGCCGGCCTGGAGCTGATGATTGACAGCCCCGCTGTCGGCTGGGGACTAGAAGTCGACCGGGTCGAGATCAAGGACGTCGCGCTGCCCGAGTCGATGAAGAGATCCATGTCGCGCCAGGCCGAGGCTGAACGGGAACGGCGAGCCCGGATCATCACCGCCGATGGCGAGTTCCAGGCTTCGACCAAGCTGGCTCAAGCCGCCCACGTGATGAATGAGACGCCAGCAGCACTGCAGCTACGGCTGCTGCAGACCATCGTCGAGGTGGCCTCGGAGAAGAACTCGACCTTGGTGCTGCCGTTCCCGGTCGAGCTGCTCCGCTTCCTGGAGCGCGCCACCCCTGGTGGCCCCGGTCCGTCGGGCGATCAGACATCCTCCTCTTCAGTTCCAGAATCCGACTCTCGAACTTCAATCGCCACCGAAGTCCGCGCGGCCCTCGAGGCCTTCCAGAATACCCAGATCGACAGCGGCGCCAAGATCAACGAGGCAGCGTCAACCGATGACCAACTGGCCGTTCCTCGATAGGTCCTTATCTCCCGCGAGGACTACGACGCTCTGGCGGAGACTGCTCACCTATCGCGATCCCCGGCTAACGCCCGCCGACTGCTGGATAGCCTCGCTCAGGCACACCGTGGTGAAGGTCAAGAGCATCCATTGTCCCGATGAGGCTGGTCTTCACCCCAAACGCGTGGGACGACTACAGACACTGGATGTCTGCCGACTGAGCGACTCTGAAGCGCATCGACCGGCTCATCGACGACGTCCTACGGGATCCCTTCGAAGGCATTGGCAAACCTGAACCGCTGCGCCACGCCTTCGCCGATAGCTGGTCCCGACGCATCGGCGAAGAGCACCGGCTCGTCTACCGCGTCGACGGCGAAGACATCCTGATCTTGCAGGCCCGCTACCACTACACCTGACCCGCCGAAACAACGGGCTGAAGTCCGCAGGAGGACCCGCTTAAGGCGGCAGCAAAATCGCTTGCTGCGTTCGCCACCGGG
>JBBSQO010000408.1:0-2554 GCA_038244025.1 Propionibacteriales bacterium | reverse complement strand
GTGTCAGCCTCGGAATGTTGTCGAAACGAGCGAGCAAGACACGGCTAGAGTGTCGGGTAAGTCCGCTTCGGCCCGACAGGCGCGTCTCACGGCAAGCCTCTACCCGTGCGGGAAGTCACTCACGCTTCCTGGGGTATCGCCGTGCCGCTGTTCCGCGGGTCCGTTTCACATCTCCGGATGAAGATCGCCGATGGATCTCTGGTGCCCACATTGACAGAGCGGTACCGTCACCAGATCGGTCGGGCAGCACCGCCGGCCGAGATCCGGTCCTGGCAGCGAAGCCTGGACGTACTGTCGAATGATCTGATCGAGGCTGGCCTGGGGCAGCTTGAGGCCCTGGTCGAATACCAGCTGCCACTCACCAGCAAACGCGCCGACGTAGTCCTCTGCGGGATGCATCCACGATCCGGACATCACTCGTACGTGGTGGTGGAGTTGAAGCAGTGGAGCCGCGCCCATCTGCTCGAAGGCTCAGACGACGTCTGTGTCCTGGAAGGGATGGGCGAACGACTGCATCCCGCCGAGCAGGTCCGTCGCTACTGCACTCACATGATCGACTTCGTGTCGTCCCTTTCCGCCGAACCAGACTCGCTGTCCGGTGTGGCCTATCTCCACAACGCCACCGATCTTGACCTTGCCGACCTCTGGTCTTTGCCACAAGACGGTCATGGCCGAATGTTCACCGGCCAGCGCCGCGGCGAGTTCTTGTCCTATCTTCGCTCGAAGCTGGCAGATGCCCCGGGACTGACCGCAACAGATGAGCTGCTGGGATCGGCCATCAAGCCGAGCAAGCAGCTGCTGGCCCTGGCCGCCGAAGAGGTCCAACGGCGAGAACAGTTTGTCCTCCTGGACGAGCAACAGACCGCCTATTCGCTGGTGATGCGCGCGGTCGAGCAGTCCTACCGGTCCAACGCCAAGGAAGTCATTGTCGTCAGCGGCGGCCCGGGCTCGGGAAAGAGCGTGATTGCCTTGGCACTGCTGGGTGAGCTCGCTCGCCGAGGCCGTACCGCCCTGCACGCCACCGGTTCGAGTGCCTTCACCCAGACCCTGCGCCGGGTCGCCGGTGCGCGGGCACCCCGGGTGCAGCGCATGTTCAAGTACTTCAACCAGTTCATCGATGCCGAACCCAACGGGCTGGACGTGCTGATCTGCGACGAGGCACATCGGATCCGGGAGACGTCGGCAAACCGCTACACGGCCGCGTCGCTCAGAACCGGTAGATCCCAGGTCTCCGAGCTGATCGACGCCGCCCGGGTACCGGTCTTCCTGCTCGACGAGCACCAGGTCGTCCGGCCAGGCGAGATCGGCACCATCGCCGATATCCAGCTGGCCGCGCGGGCGGCCGGGGTACAGATCCGCGTCATTGAGCTCGATGGCCAGTTCCGCTGTGGCGGCAGCCGAGCCTACGAGCAGTGGGTCCTGCGGTTGCTCGGTCTGGCGCCAGGCGGCCCGGCCCGGTGGGACGGAGATGACGCCTTTGTGCTCGCCACGGCCTCGGCGCCGAGCATGATGGAGACGCGGCTTCGTCAGCTGCTCGACGACGGATACAGCGCACGCCTGGCCGCCGGCTACTGCTGGGACTGGAGCGACCCAGTTCCCGGCGGGGGCCTGAAACCAGATGTGGTGATCGGTGACTGGCAAAAGCCGTGGAACAACAAGAAGGCCACGTCCCACGGAGGCGCGCCGGGCACACCGTTCTGGGCCAGCGATGGCGCCGGCTTCGAGCAGGTTGGCTGTGTTTACACCGCGCAGGGATTCGAATATGACTACGCCGGCGTCATCATCGGTCCCGACCTCGTCTGGCGGGACGACCGCTGGCTAGCTCGACCGGAGTACAGCCACGACTCCCAGGTCAAACGCGGCACAACCGACGAGTTCGACCGGGCTGTCCGCAACACCTACAAGGAGCTGCTCACTCGGGGAATGCGCGGCACCATGATCTACTCAACGGACACCAGGACCCAAGAGCTGCTCTCGTCGCTGATCGACCCACCTGCCGGCGTGTCCGGCTAGGCACATGTCGGAGCTGACCAACCTGCGCGATGCCATGCGAGAATTCACGGCGCGACGAAACTGGGAGCAGTACCATGACCCGAAGGTCCCTGGCCCTGGCGCTGGTCGGCGAGGTCGGCGAGCTGGTGGAACTGCTGCAGTGGCTGCCGGCGGATCGTGCCCTGAACGCCTCGAAGCACCGGATCGGATCCTCACCAGACGATGCAGGAGTTGAATGTCAGTGATCCGCAGAGTCAGGTGCTCCCTGAGGCGCACGGGTAGTCCCGGTCCTGCACGCCATTTTTGTCACTCCAGCAGGTTGTCCACGCCCATTGGCACGCTCAGCGAGTGACCTGCGGCTTATCTGGAGTGACAAAAATAGTGTTCTCCGCAGTTCAGGCCCGAGGCGTCTTTGGCCAGCGACCAGCAAAACGTTCCCGCGGGAGCGTCTTTGCCGTCGCTATCCCAACGTGAGCCGGTCATCGACCAGCGGGGCGGCAAGGGTGAACCGCTCCCCGTAGTCGCCGTCGTAGCCGAAGTCGACGTTTTGGACGACGACCCG
>JBBSQO010000407.1:0-2555 GCA_038244025.1 Propionibacteriales bacterium | reverse complement strand
GTGGAAGGTCGAGCCACCGAGACCGATCCGGCTGGTGTACGCGTACGCCACCGCCTGCTCAAACGACGTCTGCCCTTGGGCATCCATCACCCCGCCGACGTTGGCGGCCCCGGTCTCGGCCAGCAGCTGGACCGCCCGGGAGATGTAGCCACCGGTCAGCTCCCCGTGGCCGTCGACCCGGACGATGATGTCATGTCGGGCAGCCGCTATGGCCAGGTTGAGCGCCTGCGGCGTACGGCCTGCCGGGTTATCGACCACCCGTACGGCTGGCTGGCGCGCCGCGAGCTCGGCGGCGATCTCGGCGGTCCGGTCCTGACTGGGGCCGATCGCCATGATGATCTCCAGCGGGCCCGGGTAATGCTGGTCCAGGACCCGCTGGACAGCGGTGGCCAGGTGTCGTTCCTCGTTCCGGACCGGCATCACCACGCTGACTCCCGCCGGACTGGTCCCATCCGAGCTGATCCAACCCGAGCTGATCCAACTAGGGGGGTCAGCCAGCATGACAGACCTGGCCGAGATTCTCGGTGTCACCGTCGGCGTACGGCGCCTTCGGCTGCTTGGCCTTCTTTGACTGCGACGAGCCTGGCGTGCTGCTCTTCGCACCAGTCGCGGCCGGGATGGCCGGGATCTTCGGCTTCTTGGCGGGCCTCTCGCCCCGGTCGGTCGCCTCCGCGGCCTCAACCCTGGTCTCCACGGTCTGGCGGATCACGTCGAAATTCGGGCTGCCCGGGTAGGTCAGGGGCGGCACGAAGGCGACGCTGGAGATTGGCAGCTTGCGGGCCTTGGCCGCAAGCTCCATCAGAGTATTGATATCTGAGGGCGGCACATCGGTGGCCACGATCTGCTTGCCGGCCGCCGCGATGCCGTTGAACTTGGTCAGCACCGTCACCGGGTCAAGCTGGTTGAGCATGGCACTCATCACGCACTTCTGCCGGACCATCCGCTCATAGTCACTGGAGCCGTGCCGGGAACGGGCAAACCACAGAGCGTGATAGCCGTCCAGGTGGACATTCTTGCCCGGCTTGATGTAGCTCTTCACCTGCGTACTGCCACCACCGATCGGGATCGGCTTGTTGATGTCCATCCGGACGCCACCGACCGCATCCACCAGGGCCTGGAAGCCCTTGAGGTCGATCAGCGCGTAGTAGTTGATCTGCAGTCCGGTGACCGCCTCAACGGCCTCCTTGGTGGCCTTGGCGCCGGGATCTCGCACCCCCGGATACAGCTTCTTGTGCTGCACCCCCAGGGTGTAGATGCTGTTCAGCAGGCAGGAGTGGTCCGCACAGGTGTACCCATTCGGGTAGACCGCATGCAACGGCGATGACGCCGGGAACGGTACGTCCTCCAGGTTGCGCGGCAGGCTGAACAGCACCGTACGGCCGCTGTCGGCGTCAATGCTGGCCACCGTCAGGCTGTCCGGGCGCAGGCCGACCCGGTCTGCGCCGGCATCACCGCCGAGCAGCAGGATGTTGAACCGACCGGCCTTCTTGTGGGTGTCGCCGCCGCCGGCGAAGACGGTGCTGACCAGGTCATGCTGGGCCGAGACGATCGAGGAGCCGCTGACCAGGGCGCCGGCCACCAGGGCAACCAGGGCCAGGTTGAGCACGGCAAAGCCAAGGCGGTGCGCCCGAGCGAGTTCTGGCGGTCGGCTGATCCGCCAGGCGTCCATCAGCAACAGCCCCCAGCCGATGGCGAGCATGATCAGAGCGACCTGCAGGATACGCAGGGTGGGCGGCCACGCGATCAGGCCGATGGCGGCGCCACGCCAGACGAGGACTAGCAGCCCGAAGAGCAGGACCGCAGCCCAGAGGCCGGCCCACACCCGGAGGGCAGTTCTCCCGACCCGCTTGTTGCCGGCCGCCAGCTGCGCCGAGCCGGGCAGCAGCAGGGTCATGGCAAGAAAGGTGAGCCCGCGGCGCAGCTTGATCCGGTCGCTGCGGCGTTCGGCGGCGGACGGGGCGCGGAGGGTAGCTGGATCCACGGTGTGTACGGACACCTGCGGCCTTTCGATCTGCCTATGGGGGAAGTAGTCCCTGATGCCAGTCCAGACGGCGGCCAAGACGTGGCGGGACGGATCCAGTATGAAGTGCAGATGTCGCGGCGTCGTCCTGCCACGCCGCGAATCGCCGATCCGGCCCGTTAGCGGACGACCGAGTAAATTGGCTCCCATGGCAGACAGCCGCAGGGATGATCTCGACTGGCTCTACCGACGCTCCCCCGACCCCGAGCCCGAGCCGGAACGGACCCGGGTGTTGTCGGCCGACGAGCAGCAGGCGCTGGCCCGGCGTACCGACCGGCGCGGCACCCCGAGCCCGGAACCCGGGCGCGATCTCCCGGGTCCGGCACAACCCCCACAGCGACAACCATCGGGATCGGGGCAGTCGCAGCACCCCAGGCCACCCGCCCAGCCCCCAAGAAACGATCCAGCAAGAAATGGTCCAGCAGGGCACGGTCCGGCAAGGGGCGGCCCGGGTGGTGAGCCGCCGGCCTCCCCGCCGGGCCCCCACAGACCACGGCGGCGACGGCCGGCGCGGACCATCGTCCGGACCATCGTG
>JBBSQO010000406.1:0-2574 GCA_038244025.1 Propionibacteriales bacterium | reverse complement strand
GCTGGCCATACCACCGATGGCGATGGCCGAGCCGAAGTCTCCGATCGCCACCCCAGAGGTGTCCGAGCTCTCCGTGCCTGTCGTACAGCCCACCACCCGTAAGGAGATTGTGCCCTCCGAGGGCCGAGCCGACGGCACCGTGGTAGCCGCAATGCCGGCCCGCACCACTAGCCGGTTCTCCACGGTCGGGATCACGTGGGCAACCGGCAGCGATCTCACGTCAATGCAGGCCGAAGTCCGGGTCCGACAGCAGCAGAAGTGGTCCGGGTGGCAGCCGCTGGAGAACGAGGTGGCCAGTGCGGCGGACGTGGCCGAGGTCGGCGGAGCGCGCGCCGGCACCGCCCCGACCTGGGTGGGTGATGCCAACGGCGTCGAGGTACGGCTGCTGAACAGCACCCGTACGGTCCCCCGCGATGTCAAGGTGTCACTGGTCGACCCCAAGGCGATCAGCACCGATGCGAACCCACCCCTGGATCGCACCCTGCAGCAGGCGCCAAGCCCGCATTTCCCCACATCCAAGAGCTCCGCACCTGAGAGCCGGCCCGCGACCCAGTCGAGCAGTTCCCTGCCCTATCTGTATCCGGCACCGGCCATGGTGAGTCGCAAGGGTTGGGGCGCCGATGAGCGGCTGCGCTGCACTGAGAAGAAGGTCGACTCGACGGTGAAGGCCGCCATCATCCACCACACCGCGGGCTCCAACTCCTACACTCCCTCCCAGTCAGCCTCCATTGTCCGAGGTATCTACGCCTACCACACCAAGAGTATGGGCTGGTGCGACATCGGCTACAACTTCCTGGTCGACAAGTACGGGACCATCTTCGAGGGCCGCTTCGGCGGAATCTGGAATCCGGTCCATGGAGCTCACGCCACCTTGTGGAACACCAATACGGTCGGGGTCTCGTTCATGGGTAACTTTGAGACCGCGGCACCGCCAGCGGCGATGCTGGAAGCCGGTGCCAGACTCGTCGCCTGGAAGCTGGAGGGCAACTACCGTAATGCAGGAGGTAAGGTCACCCTGGCGGGAAAGAACATCAACGTGATCTCCGGCCACGGCGACGTGATGCAGACAAGCTGCCCAGGAAAGAACATCCGGTCGAAGATGAGTTGGTTCCGCGCCAACGTGGAGGCCAAGATCGGGTCGTACAACACGCCGATCTACCAGCGCTGGCAGGCTTTGGGCGGCGAGACGGGACCGGCCGGATCGCCCTTCGTTGGCGAACATGCCAAGGCTGGTGGGCGGATCACCAACTTCACCAACTACGACATGTTCTGGTCTCAGGCATCCGGGACACACTGGCTCAAGGGAGCCATTCGAGCCCGCTACCGGGCGATGAGTGACGTCAGCTCGTATCTGAAGTGGCCGGTCAGCGACGAGGAAGCCGGGCCGCTGGCAAGCAAGCGCAACCGCTTCCAAGATGGCGCCATCTATTGGACCTCCAAGACCGGCAGCCACGATGTCTACCGTGTGTTCTACAGCTACTACACCGGTCTGGATGCCAAGACTCAGGGCTACGTCGGCCTGCCGATCGCCTCGCAGCGCCCGTGGGAGTTCGCCGGTTCGCAGCTGCAGCAGTTCCAGACCGCTGGTCTGTTCTGGACCCGGTCCACCGGCGCGCACGCCGTCTACCGGTCCTTCTACAGCCACTACCTCGGGATGGGCGCCAACCGACCCAATTTGGGTCTACCGACCGCTGACCAGAAGCCCGGCGCCGTGGCCGGCTCACAGGTGCAGCGATTCTCCAAAGGCGGCTTGTACTGGACGTCAGCACTGAAGACGCAGGCCGTCTACGGGAAGATCTACACCACCTACGCCGCCCTGGGGGCGGAAAAGTCCCGACTGGGGATGCCGACCAGGGGCGACTACGCCATCTCGGGTGGGCGGGCCACCGATTTCCAGCATGGCAAGATCACCTGGAACTCCACCACGGGCGCCACCAAGGTCACCTACCGGTGAGGCTTTAGTACATCGGCGTCCAGGGTAGCCGGCTGGAGCGGCCAACTCCCTGGACATCGGTGTACGCTGGCCTGCCCGACCGCCGGGGCTGATATGACCCGGAGCTGATATGACGACGTACCGCAGGAATGACTCTCTGTCCCGTTACGAGGCGGCACTCGATGAGGAGGTCGTCGCTTTCATCGATTTCACCACCGACAACCCAGCACGGGTGGCCGTCGATCACACCGAGACCATCCCCCGGATGCAGGGCCATGGACTGGCTGACGAGCTGACGAGCTTTGCCCTTGAGGACCTCCGAGTTCGCAACCAACGGGTGGTGGCGCATTGCCCGTACACCCGCAACTATCTAAACACACATCCTGAGTTCGCCGATCTCCGCTACTAGTACCGTAGCGGGCGGCAATCAGCTGCCCCCGCGGGCGCTTCCCTGGTCAGCGACCCACAACCCGATCAGCCCACGGAAATGACCGACAAACCGATCATGCTCATGCTCGGGGTAGGTCTGCCGGATGGTGTCCAGCAACAGCCGGTCGAAGTGCGGAGAGGTCACCCAGTCATACACCTGGTCATCCAGGTGGGGTAAGGACTTTTCGCAGAACTCGACGTAGCGGTCCTTC
>JBBSQO010000405.1:0-2600 GCA_038244025.1 Propionibacteriales bacterium | reverse complement strand
GAGATCCAGATGGTGTCTCGACCGAGTTTGCGGGTCCGGTGCTTCACCTCCTCGATCAGTGCCGAGCCGTGACCGGACCGGCGATGATCGGGATGGATCATGATGGCCGCCGAGACCAGGTGTAGGTTGTCTCGGTTGGGCCAGGACAGATCCAGCACACCGACCGGGTCAGCACCCGGTGCCGGAAGATAGAGATAGCGCTCGCCGGGCTCCAGGTCCCAGCCGTACCGCAGCTCCAGCGCAACCAGCTCGGTGATGGAAGGGACTCGTTCCGGATCATCTAACCGGTTGGCGGCATTGGTGAGCTGGACCGACCGCGCGACCAGGTCATGGTCGCCGGGAAGCACTCGTAAGAACGGCATGGCTCCAGCCTGCCGCATTGTCTCGCCTGCTGACCAGCCAGTTTGTTCCCAGCCGGTTTGCCTCAGGCCAGTTTGCCTCAGGGCCGCGGTGGGCTAATGTGTTGGGCATGGCCTTTGCGAACCTCCTCCTTCGCTGCCGCAGCGAGGCCCACTAACCGGGCAGGCCTCCTCGCTGCGGAGTTCGTCGTGCCAAGAGCCCGAACCGCAAACAGCATCCACTTCAGCGAGGAATTATGACCACCACCATCGCCGCAGGCTCTCGATCACCATTCGGGACCCGCCCCCAGCAGCCGCCGGTACAGCAACCCACCCCGATGCCGGTTGATCGCTACCGCCCCTTCCCGCCGCTGTCCCTGACCGACCGCAGTTGGCCCTCGGCCACGGTCAGCAAGGCGCCACGCTGGTTGTCCACCGACCTGCGGGACGGCAACCAGGCCCTGATCGACCCGATGACACCGGCTCGAAAGCACCGAATGTTCGAGCTGCTAGTACGGATGGGCTACAAGGAGATTGAGATCGGTTTTCCCGCCGCCAGCAGGGCGGACTTTGACTTTGTCCGAGAGCTGATCGAGTCGGACGCCATCCCCGACGATGTGACGGTCTCGGTGCTGACCCAGGCCAGGGAAGACCTGATCGAGCGGACCGCGGAGTCGCTCCGCGGAGCCAGGAAAGCCACCATCCACCTGTATGTGGCCACCGCAGAGCTCTTCCGGCGGGTGGTGTTCAAGATCGACGAGGCGCAATGCCTGGCGATGGCGACCCGCGGCACCGAGATGGTGATGAAGTATGCCGAGCAGTACCTGGGCGAGGTGGAGTTCGGTTATGAGTTCAGCCCGGAGATCTTCACCGGCACGAAGATGGCGTACGCGGTCGAGGTCTGCAACGCGGTGATGAATGTCTGGCAACCCGGCGATGGCCGGGAGATCATCCTCAACCTGCCGGCCACGGTGGAGATGTCCACGCCTAATGTCTATGCCGACCAGATCGAGTGGTTCGGCCGCACTGTCCACAACCGGGAACATGTGGCCGTGTCGCTGCATCCACACAATGATCGTGGCACCGCAGTGGCAGCGACCGAGCTGGCCATGATGGCTGGTGCGGACCGGGTCGAGGGTTGCCTGTTCGGTCATGGCGAGCGGACCGGCAACGTCGACCTGGTCACCTTGGGGATGAACCTGTTCTCCCAGGGGATCGATCCGCAGATCGACTTCTCCGACATCGACGAGATCCGTCGGACGGTGGAGTACTGCACCAACCTGCCGGTCCACCCGCGCCATCCGTACGCGGGGGACCTCGTCTACACCGCCTTCTCCGGCTCTCATCAGGACGCCATCAAGAAGGGGCTGGAAGCCGTGGAAAAACAGGCCCGGGACGAGGGCGTGCCGGTCAACAGGCATCCATGGGAGGCTCCGTACCTGCCGATCGACCCGCACGATGTCGGTCGATCCTACGAGGCCGTCATCCGGGTCAACTCCCAGTCCGGCAAGGGCGGCGTCGCCTACATCATGAAGTCCGAGCACCGCCTCGAGCTGCCGCGCCGGCTGCAGATGGAGTTCTCCCGGGTGGTCCAGGCCCGGACGGACTCGACCGGTGGTGAGGTGTCGGCCGCCGATCTGTGGCAGGCCTTCGAGAGCGAGTACCTAGCTGCGACCGGTCCGCTGGAGCTGGTCAGTGTGGAAAGCGCCACCGGCGGCGGGCAGCATGACTCGGTGACGGCCCAGGTGAGGCAGCAGGGTTTGGCTCGAAGCATCAGCGGTGAGGGCAACGGCCCGGTGTCCGCGTTCGTGGATGCCATCTCGGTGCTCGGCTACCAGGTGCGGGTGCTGGACTACAACGAGCACGCACTGTCCGCCGGCGGTGACGCGATTGCCGCGGCCTACGTCGAGTGTGAGATTGGCGAGGGCGAGGACAGCCAGGTGGTCTGGGGCGTCGGGATGGATGCCAACATCGTCACCGCCTCGCTCAAGGCGGTCGTGACGGCCGTCAACCGCGCCACCCAGTAGGGCGTAGTTTTGGTTGTTGAGCGACCTCTCCGGTCGTTTAACAACCAAAAAGTGCGATCAAGGGTGAGTCAGGCACCCTCGGTCTCGACCACCTCACCGTGGCCCAGCTTGGCGTGCCGGTAGCCGTAGAACGCATAGATGATCACGCCGATCACCAGCCAGACGACGAAGCGCAGCCAGGTCGCCAGATCGAGCTTGCTGACCAGCCAGATCGAGAAGGCGATGCCCAGCAGTG
>JBBSQO010000404.1:0-2612 GCA_038244025.1 Propionibacteriales bacterium | reverse complement strand
TGGGGCGACGTCTCCCTTTCCAATACCCTGTTCCGCCGCGACGCCGGCGCCTTCGCCGCCTACCTGGTGGATGCCGAGACCGGCGAGCTGCACAACTCCCTGACCACTGGGCAACGCGAACATGATCTGCAGATTGCCCGGATCAACCTGTACGGCGAGTTCTGCGATCTGGAAGCCGGCGGACTTCTCGATGAGGCGCTGGACCCGCAAACTCTGGTGGAGACGATCGAGAGCCGCTACCGCGAACTCTGGGGGGAGCTGACCGAGGTCGAGGAGTTCGACGGCAGCGAGATGCACCGGATCGACAGCCGGGTCCGCCGGCTCAACGCTCTGGGTTTCGATGTCGCCGAGCTGGACATCACCACCGACTTTGCCGGGTCGACCATCCGGATCCAGCCCAAGGTGGTCGACGCCGGTCACCATTCCCGGCGGCTGCTTCGGCTGACCGGGCTGGACACCGAGGAGAACCAGGCCCGCCGGCTGTTGAATGATCTCGACTCCTTCCGAGCCCGGACCGACCAGCAGAATGCGGACGAGTCAATCGTCGCCCATCAGTGGCTGACCGAGAGCTTTGAGCCGGTCGTCGCCATGGTCCCGGCCGAGCTCTGCGGCAAGCTCGAGCCGCCGGAGGTCTACCACGAGGTTCTGGAGTATCGGTGGTATCGCTCGGAGGCTGTCGGCCATGAGATCCCGCTGCTGGAGGCCGCCCGAAGCTATGTCAACGAGGTGCTGGCCGGAAAGCCGGATGAGGTGATCACCGCCATCGATGAGGTCGGCCAGCTGGCCAACCCGTACGACCCCTCCCACGGCTATGCCGGAGACGATGAGGACCAGCCGTACGATCCCTGGGAAGAGATCGACAGCGCCGACGATCCCAGCCCGCAGCCGGACTTCCTCGACATCGACGCGCTCCGCAACCGGATATCCAAGGGCACTCTGAAGACATAACCACAAAAGGCCAAGGAAGGATCCACGAGCGGTCCGGATCTTTCGGTGGCATGGACGCGAGATCCCCTGCAGCAGTAGGGCAGAAATGATCACGTCTGGGTGCGGTCGGGCATTCCGACCGAGGAACGAGGGAGGCAGGCGGGACGTGATCATTTCGGCCCTGCTGCATACGTAATCCCTTCTCGGCCAGGGAACGAAACTCAGGTCAGCGCGGCGGCATCCGCAGCGCCCCGTCGAGCCGGATCACCTCACCGTTGAGCAGCGGGTTGGCGATGATGTGGTCCACCAGCATGGCGAACTCCGACGGTCGGCCCAGTCGGGAGGGATGCGGGATCTGAGCCTCCAGCACCTGCTTGGTGGCACCGGGCAGGCCGGCCATCATCGGGGTCTCCATCGTGCCGGGGGCAATGGTCATCACCCGAATGGCCTTATCGGCAAGGTCTCTGGCCGCGGTCAGAGTCAGGCCGACGATGCCGCCCTTGCTGGAGGCGTAGGCAGCCTGGCCAATCTGGCCATCGAAAGCCGCCGCACTGGAGGTCATCACGATCACCCCGCGATCGCCATCTGCCGGCTCGTTGTTGATCATGGCGTTGGCCGCCAGCCGGAGCACGTTGAAGGTGCCGATCAGGTTGATCTCAATCACCGTCCGATAGGCGTCCAGGGACAGCACGCCGCGCTTGCCAATCACGCGCCCCGGGTTGACCACGCCGGCACAGGTCACGGCGGCCCGCAGGGTGCCCAACTCGGCGGCCAGGTCGACGGCCTGCTGGACCTGATCAACGTCCCGTACGTCGGCGGCCGCGAACCGGGCCCGGTCGCCGAGCTCGGCCGCCAGGTCCGCGCCGCGCGAACCGGGCAGGTCGAGTATCACCGCGCGGGCACCCTGGTCAACCACCGAGCGCACGGTGGCCTCGCCCAGACCTTGGCCGCCGCCGGTCACCAACACTACGTCGGATGAGAGCAGTTTTATGATCGACTCCTCACGTTGATGACCGATTCTCCCATGCTGGGGCCCGCAGCAGCTGACGGGCAATCACCAGCCGCTGGATCTGGTTGGCGCCCTCAAAGATCTGGGTCACCTTGGCTTCCCGCAGGTAGCGCTCGACCGGGAAGTCCTGGGTGTAGCCGTAGCCGCCGAGCACCTGGACGGCATTGGTCGTCACCTTCATTGCCAGGTCGGTGCCGACCATCTTGGCCACCGCGGCATCCCGGATGAACGGTAGGCCTGCGTCACGTTTGCGGGCCGCAAAGAGATACAGCGCCCGAGCCGTATCCACGTCGGCCGCCATCTCGGCCAGCAGGAACTGCAGCCCCTGGAACTCGGCAATGGGTTGCCCGAACTGTTCACGTTCACTGGCGTAGCCGACGGCGACGTCGAGGGCGGCCTGGGCCAGTCCGGTGGCGCAGGCGGCAATGCCGAGCCTGCCGCAGTCAAGTGCGGACAGCGCGATCTTCATCCCGTCACCTTCGGCGCCAATGCGGCGCCCGGCGCCCACCTCGACCGCATCAAGATAAACGCTGGCGGTGGTTGACCCGGTTAGCCCCATCTTCTGCTCTGCCGCACCGTAGCTAAGTCCGGCGGACTCGGCCGGAACCAGGAAGCAGCTGATGCCCCGCTTGGCATCGTCGGAGGTGCGGGCAAACGTGGTGTAGTAGTCGGCCTG
>JBBSQO010000403.1:0-2615 GCA_038244025.1 Propionibacteriales bacterium | reverse complement strand
GGGCAGTTCACCGGTCAGCTTGAATCCGAGTACCTGCGGGATCAGCATGCTCATCGGCTGGCCGAGCATGGCCGCCTCCGCCTCGATCCCGCCCACACCCCAGCCAAGAACTCCAAGACCATTCACCATCGGCGTGTGCGAGTCGGTACCCACCAATGTGTCAGGGTAGGCCTCCAGCCCTTCGGGGCCGTCCTTGGTGAAGACGACCCGGGCGAGGTACTCCAGATTCACCTGGTGACAGATGCCGGTGTCCGGCGGTACGACGAGGAAGTCGTCGAATGCCTGCTGGGCCCAGCGCAGCAGCTGATAGCGCTCCTGGTTACGCTCGAACTCCAAGTCCGCATTGCGGCGGAACGCATCGGAGCGGCCAAACACGTCGGCGATCACGGAGTGGTCGATGACCAGCTCGGCCGGAACCAGCGGGTTGATCTGCTGCGGATCCCCGCCGAAGGTGGTCATCGCATCGCGCATCGCGACCAGATCGACAACACAGGGAACGCCGGTGAAGTCCTGCAGGAGGACCCGCGCCGGGATGAACTGGATCTCCGAACCGTGCTCGACGGACGGCTCCCAGGATGCCAGTGCGCTGACCTGGTCTGCGGTGACGATCGTGCCGTCCTCACAGCGGAGGAGATTCTCCAACAGCACCTTGAGGCTGTAGGGCAGTCGGGTGGCTCCCGGCACCCGATCGAGCCGGAAGATCTGGTAGGAATCGTCGCCAACGGTGAGCCGGTCCCGGGCGCCGAAGCTGTTCAGCGACGCACTCATCTCGTCACCGCCAGGTGCCTGGCCTTCTCCGGTGTGGTGAGTTCGTACATCGACATGGGCATCTGCTCCTCCTATGGAGTCGGACAACGTGTGCGGCATCCAGTCGCTGGCGTCCTTTATCACACCATAGCCCTTGTTTTTCCAAGTGTCTCGGACCAGTTTTCCAAGCGTCTCGTACCCCAGCTGGGCACTGCCAGCCGGGAAGGGGTTTACGGCCTGGGGCCGACCTTGATCGGGGCCCTCGTGGCCTCGCCGGGAAGGTCGGTTGACCCTGTCGAGTAGTTCCGGTCTTCCACCGCAGGCGAGATGGAGCTCCCTGCGGAAGTTTTGGGGTCCCGCTGACGGGGTACTGAACGCGTGAGCGGTCGACAGCCAAGTAAACTCTTCAGCCAGCGACCACCAATGAGTGGACGGAGAACACCATGGAACTGGGAATGGTCGGACTGGGCCGGATGGGCGCGAACCTGGTCCGGCGGGTGCAGCACGCGGGGCATCACTGCGTGGTCTACGATATTGAGCCCGACGCAGTCAGGGCTCTGGAAAAGGAAGGTGCCGCGGGCGCCTCCTCGCTCGGCGATCTGGTGGCGAATTTGTCGGCGCCGCGGGCGGTGTGGGTGATGGTGCCCGCCGGGCAGATAACCGAGGACACGGTCAGTGAGCTGGCTCAGCACCTGGAGGCCGGGGACGTGATCATCGACGGGGGCAACTCCTCCTACCGCGACGACATCGCCCGTGCCGCGGCCCTTCGGGACAAGGGCATGCACTACGTCGACGTCGGCACCAGCGGCGGCGTCTGGGGCCTGCAGCGCGGCTACTCGTTGATGATCGGCGGTGAGGACGTCGCGGTCGACCGGCTGCACCCTATTTTCGAGGCCATCGCCCCCGGTGTGGATGCCGCCGCCCGCACCCCCGGCCGCGATGGCGAACCTACCACCGCCGAGCAAGGGTACCTGCACTGCGGCCCGAACGGGGCCGGGCACTTCGTCAAGATGGTGCACAACGGCATCGAGTACGCCGTTATGGCGGCCTACGCCGAGGGCCTGAATATTTTGAAGAACGCCAACGCCGGCGCCACTGAACGCACCGCCGACGCCGAGACCGCCCCGCTGTCCAGTCCGGAGTACTACCGCTATGACCTCGATCTGGCAGCGGTCACCGAGGTATGGCGACGGGGCAGCGTGATCGCCTCCTGGCTGCTGGACCTGACCGCAGCCGCGCTGGTCGCCTCACCAACCCTCGCGGAGTACTCTGGGCGGGTATCAGACTCCGGGGAAGGCCGCTGGACCGCGCTGGCCGCGATCGAGGAGGGCGTCCCAGCACCGGTGCTCGCCACCGCCCTGTTCGCCCGGTTCGGCTCACGAGACCTGGACCACTTCGCTAACCAGGTGCTCTCCGCTATGCGCCAACAGTTCGGGGGACATGCCGAGAAGCCAGTGGGATGATCTGTCACGGACAAGGGCGTAGTCCCCGCCAGGAGGGTGGCGTCCAGGCTTACTCTGTACCTGGGCAATGATCGCTGCCGGCTGACCGAAATATTCCTTGTTTTCCCACATCCGCAGGACTGACTGCCAACTGGAGTCTGTATGTCACCGAAGCGTTTCGTGATTCTCTTCGACATTGACGGACCCTTGATCATCACCGGCGGGGCCGGTGCCGCCTCGTGGCGGATGGCCTTCGACGAGCTCTATGGCATCCCTGCCGACATCGGCCAGTTCACCGATACCGGCATGACCGACCCCGACGTGGGGCGTCAGACCTTCGTGGCCGTGCTGCACCGTCAGCCAAGCCGGGCCGAGTTCGCCAAGCTGTTGGAGCGACGGTTGTCCTACCTCTACCAGACGGTGGCC
>JBBSQO010000402.1:0-2618 GCA_038244025.1 Propionibacteriales bacterium | reverse complement strand
CGCCATCAGGTCGTTGAAGCAGAACACCGCGTCCGGGGGATCGGGCAACGCCAGCAGCTTCTGCATGGCGCGCAGTAGGTGCTCAGTCATCGCTTCGGCAGCGGCAATGGAATCCACCGCCGCATGGTCGAATCCTTCCGACCGGGAGCGCTCACCGAGCAACACCATCGGCAGATGGTCGGTGCGGTGCGCGATCTCGGCGGCTGACAAGGTCAGCGGTGAGAAGATCACCCCGTCTATCACATGCGACCGCATGCCTTCTAGCACCAGGCGTTCGGCATCCGCGTCGGCTCCAGTCACGTCAACAGATAGAAGCTCAGCAACCAGATCACACCGAGTCAGCGACGTCACCTTCGGCCCGAATGGGTCTATCAAGGTCGTTCCCCCAACGGTGAACTACCCGACGAAGCCCTGATGATCCGGTCTCTGGGCTGACGGCCGTCGAGACTTGGGCGCCGCAGGGGATCACGTCCCGCCCTCCTCCCTCGTTCCTCGGAATGCCCGACCGCACCCAGACGTGATCCCCTGCGACCATGCTGGAAAGTCACCACGCCCGTCGTGGTAGCTCGGAGTCATCCGGACCCGACTCCCTGGGTTTCCTGTCAGAGTGCGCGGATAGGGTTAAGTCTATGAGCGATCAGACGGCAGAGAACGAGCCCGTCGGTAACGACGCCGGCAGCGAGGAAACCAGCAGCCAAGTGACCGGCAGCCAGGAAACTATTGGTGCCACCGGGACGAGCGGCGGGAACACCACCGCCAAGGATCCCGACGAGTGGGTCAGTGGTGACGATCCGATGACCGGCGCCCAGAAGAGTTATTTGGACACGCTGGCCCGGCAGGCCGGCGAGGAGCTGCCGGCCGACCTGGCTAAAGCGGAAGCGTCCCAGCACATCGAGCGGCTGAAGTCGGGTTCCCGGGGCCAGTCGGGCAGCAGCTGAACGCAGCCGTAGGACCATTCCGACTCCGCACCACTGAGCAGACCGTCGTCGTCCTTGTAGACCCTCAAGGGTCCGCACAGTGAGACGATGGTGTGCAAAGCAGCCGTACGGGTGCTGGCGGAACGGTGATCCGCCGCAGACCGCTGCTGACGGCCGGGGTCTAAATGGTTGCTGACGAATGGACCCCGTCTCCTGGTAGCGCCTGTTAGCGGAGCCGGACCACCATCTTGCCGGTGTTCTCTCCGCGGAGGAGTCCGATGAAGGCCGGGACGGCGTTCTCGATCCCGTCGACCATGGTCTCCTGCACCCGCAGCTCGCCGGAGCGAAGCCACTGCGCAGCCTCGGCCATAAAGTCCGGCTGCCGATCGGCGTGGTCGCCGACGATGAAGCCGCGCAGCGTCAGCCGCTTTCCGGTGACCAGTGCCAGGTTGGCAGGACCGGGGGTGGGTTCGGTCGCGTTGTAGCCCGAGACGGAGCCGCACATCGCCACCCGGCCGAAGGGATTCAGGGAGCCAATCGCGGCCTCCAAATGCTCACCGCCGACATTGTCGAAATAGACATCGATGCCGTCCCGGGCCGCCTGCTTTAGCTGCTCGCGGACCGGCCCGTCGTGGTAGTCGAAGGCTGCATCGAAGCCGAGCTCTTCGGTGAGGAACCGTACCTTGGCCGCCGATCCGGCGCTGCCGATCACCCGCTGGGCACCGCGCAGCCGGGCGAGCTGGCCGACCATGCTGCCGACTGCGCCGGCCGCACCCGAGACGAAGACCATGTCCGGCTCCTTGAAGGCCGCGATGTCGAAGAGACCGACGTAGGCGGTCAGCCCGGGCATCCCGAGCGCACCCAGATAAAGCGTCGGAGAGGCGCCCTCGGCAGGCTCAATCGGCCGTGCCTGTCCGGCGGACAGCAATGCGTACTCGCGCCAGCCGAAATCATGCAACACTAGGGCGCCGACCGGCAGGTCATCGACACTCGACGCGATCACCTCACCAATGGCACCACCACCAAGCGGCTGGTCCAGCTGGAACGGCGGCACGTAGGAGGCCGTGTCATTCATTCGGCCACGCATGTACGGGTCCACCGAGATGGCGATATTGCGGACCAGCAGCTGATCGGGGCCAGGCTGGTCCAGCTCGGTCCGGACCAGCCGGAAATCAGTTTCGGTCGGCTCCCCGTGCGGTCGGGCTGCTAGCTGGACTTCGGTGCTGGTGATCGACATTCACTCAGTCTTCCACGCCGTGCCGGTGCTCCTGGGATCCTGCGCGGGGGAGTCTCGGTCCGAGATGAGTGGGTATGGTCAGGTGATGACGGACATCTCGGCGGCAGAACTCACCGAACACCCGGACGGGAGGCGGCAGACATCCGGGTCCGGATGGGCCGATTCTGCCGCGCAGTCGCACGACGGCAGCCGAGTCACAGGTCTGTTGGCATGAGTCTGCGGTCTGCACGCGCTGGCCGTTATCGCGGCTGGTTCTTCTAGCATGGCCAACTGACCCCGGCGCGGCCCAAAGTTATCGCGAACAAATCTACAAGCTGTGCGCCGTGTTGCGCGACGTTGCCCGGCTGCTGGTAGGCGGACTCGCGATCCCGGCGAGGTGCTCGGCGCCACGCTGATGACCTGACTCGGCCCGCAAAAACTCCCGTCAGTCGAAGAACACAGCCTTCGGTGGCCCCAATTTGGGG
>JBBSQO010000401.1:0-2624 GCA_038244025.1 Propionibacteriales bacterium | reverse complement strand
GGTCGTGATGGGCAACGGCAACGCTCGACTTGACGTCGAGGTGCTGATGGGCCACGCCCTGGTCAAGGTCGGGGACGCAGAGACGGCAGCGGACTGAGCCGTCCGGCCAGCTCTTGCAGGGTTCGAGTCAACTCTTGAAGGATTCGACCTTGATAATGGTGACCTTGATCGGCTTCCCGTTCGGGGCGTCGTAGGTCACGGTGTCGCCGGTGGACTTGCCGAGGATGGCTACTCCGAGCGGTGACTGGGGGCTGTAGACATTGGTTGAGTCGACCGCCTCGTCCAGGCCCAGCAGCTCCCGGGATCCGAGTACGAACGAGTCAGTGTCGTTTTCATCACCGTCGAAGGCGATGGTGATGTGGGTACCGGGAGCGACCTCGTCGGGGTTGCTCGGCGCCGCGCCAACCTCAGCCCGACGCAACATGTCCTCGAGCTGACGGATCCGGGCCTCCTGCTGGCCCTGCTCCTCCCGGGCGGCGTGGTATCCACCGTTCTCCTTGAGGTCGCCCTCGTCGCGGGCAGCGCCAATGCGTTGGGAAATCTCCGCGCGTCCCTCGACGCTGAGGTACTCCAGCTCGCCCTTCAGCTTGTTGTAGGCATCTTGGGTAAGCCAGATCGTCTCCGGTTGGGTGTGTTCAGCCATCGAAGGAGCCTACCAAGGCTGCCCAAGGAGGGCTATCCGATCTCAACACGCCGGTCTGTCAACGGGCTGGTCTCGGCCGGTTCGACCAATGCCGCCAGCAGTCACCCAGCGACGCATTGTGCCAGGGACACAGAGGTGGCCCGGCGGAAGGTCTTCAGGGTGACGTGCAGGTCCACTCGCCGGGCGGTGGTCGCTTCGACCTCGACCGGAAGCTCGCCGACGTGGTCAAAGTTCACCGCCTGCGCGATCACCGTACAGACGGCGGGGATGGACGGGTCTGGTCGCTCCACCGTCAGGGTGACCGCGACCTTGCTGTCGGACAGCACGGTGAAGGCCGCGACCCCGCCGCGCACCGGCGGGGTGGAGTGGACGGTAGCCGTCCAGACCAGCCAGCCCAAGCCGACCGCAGCCAGCAGCGTAACGAGGCCGACCAGCACTGGGCGTGGCAGGCGTGCGGCGGGGTACCGTTGCCTGATTCGGGCCGCCTCATCGTCCGGGGATGGCGTGCGGGCGGGACTCACCTGCACCATTGTGCCTGCCCTATTGTGGGATTCATGACCACAGCACCACTTCGCCTGGACGAGCGCGGCGAACGACTCCGCCTGCTGCACGTCCATGCCCATCCCGATGACGAGTCCAGCAAGGGTGCGGCCACCACGGCACGCTATGTCGCCGAGGGAGTAGCGGTCACCGTCGCGACCTGTACGGGCGGCGAGCGGGGCTCGATCCTCAACCCGGCCATGGACCGCCCGGACATCCTGGCCAACATGTCCGAGGTCCGCCGGCAGGAGATGGATCGGGCCCGGGAGATTCTCGGCATCCGGCAGGTCTGGTTAGGCTTCGTCGACTCCGGACTGCCAGAGGGGGATCCACTGCCGCCCCTGCCCCCCGGCTGCTTCGCCCTGATGGATGTGCAGGAGGCGGCGGCCCCGCTGGTGCAGGTGATGCGCGAGTTCCGGCCACACGTGGTCACCACCTATGACGATACGGGCGGCTATCCACACCCGGACCACATCATGTGCCACCGGATCAGCGTCGAGGCCTTTGAGGCTGCTGGCGACCCGGACCGTTTTCCGGAGCTGGGCGAGCCGTGGCAGCCGCTGAAGCTCTACTACCAGTTCACCTTCCACCGGGACCGGATCGTCGCGCTGGACCGTGCCATGCAGGAACGCGGGCTGGAGAGTCCCTATGCGGAACGGCTGGCGGACTGGAAGGTTGATCCCGGGCATCAGGCCCGGCTGACCACCCGGGTGCCCTGTGCGAACTACTTCGGCATCCGCGATCAGGCTCTGCTGGCGCACGCTACCCAGGTCGACCCGGAGGGATCCTGGTTCTCGGTGCCACTGGAGGTCAGCCAAGAAGCGTGGCCGACTGAGGATTTCGAGCTGGCCCGGTCCCTGGTCGAGTCGCCGCTGCCCGAGACCGACCTCTTTGCCGGCATCGCCGCGCCGGCCGGCGAACGCGCCGATGAGCAGGTGGCCTCCTGAGCTGACTGTCCGGTTCTGCGCCGTCGGTCCTCGGCCCGCCGAGCAGCGAATCGTCCCCGGGTTACGGTTCGTACGGGTACAGTTCGTACGGGTACAGTTCAGGTATGGTCCTTTTTGAGGTCGACCCGTCCATCATCAAGCCTGGATGGATCCCCTTTGTGATCGTGGTCGCGCTGGGTATCGCCATCTTCCTGCTCTACCTGAGCATGAGACATCAGGTGACCAAGATTCAGATGCCGCCGACTGTTGTCCACGATGAGCTGCCGCGACGGGACCCGGAGATCGACATCCGCAACCATGGCGCCCCAGCAGGACCAGAGGCCGGGCGAAACGGACGAGCCGTACATCAGCGCGGCGCCGCCAATGTAACATCGCGCCGACGCGATGGGGATGACCTGACCAGGCGGCAGCGAACAGGCCATGACGCCGGCTAACCGGCTCGGCAGTTCCACCAGTCCCTATCTGCAGCAACACGCCGACAATCCGGTTGCCTG
>JBBSQO010000400.1:0-2625 GCA_038244025.1 Propionibacteriales bacterium | reverse complement strand
TGCCGGTCAGGTCGACCGGCAGCGGCTCGGCCAGCACCCACCAGCCGTCATCGTCACGGTTCCGGACATCCTCTACGCGCCGGCCGTCACGGTGCCCCTTGTCCTCGGCCAGGGTCCTGTTCTTCCGCTGCGTGTTTTCACGCTGCGTGTTCTCTCGCTGCATCGGCAACCGGTGCCCGCCGGCTAGCAGCACCAGCCGTTCGGCGGCTGGTGCCCAGACGCGGAAGTCGGGCACATCGCCGTGGGGACTTTCTGCACTCATCGGACCCTTTCATCAGTGAGCTCGCCGTCATTGAGTTCGCCGCCAGGGTGACACCTGAGGATGGTTACCGGACTGCCACGGGAATCAGCGGGCTGGTCACCGCGGGACGTCAGAGTACGCACCCGACCAGCACCGGCTCTGGCTGCAGGATGCTGTCGAACCGCCGGCGGACGCCATCGCGAACCTCCCGGGCCAGTGCCACCAGATCCTCGGCCCGGGCCGATCCCCGGTTGGTCAGCGCCAGCACATGTTTAGTCGACAAGGAGGCGGCACCGATGCCGTACCCCTTGCCGTACCCGGCCTGCTCGATCAACCACGCCGCGCTGGTCTTGACGATTCCGCCCGGTTGCAGAAAACGCGGGGCACCGGATGGTAGCCGTTCAGCCGCACTGGCTGCCAGCAACGGGTTGGTGAAGAACGAGCCCGCACTCCACGTGTCGTGGTCGGCCGCGTTGAGGACCAGGCCCTTGTTGTTCCGCAACGCCAGCACCGCGTCGCGGACGGACGCCGACTCCACCCGTTGTCCGACCTCGGCTCCCAGCCGGTGGGCCAGTTCGGGATAACGGATCGGAGCGGACAAGTTGGCAGCAGGCAGCTGAAAAGTCACCGAGACCACCAGGTAGCGGCCGGGCTCGGCCTTGAACCGCGAGTTGCGATAGGAAAATCCGCAGTCGGCGGCGGCGAAGGTCACCTGCTGGCCGGTGCTCCGGTCGATGGTCCTCACCCAAGCAATGGTCTGGCTGACCTCCGCACCGTAGGCGCCGACGTTCTGGATTGGGGTGGCGCCAACCAGCCCCGGGATACCGGATAAGGCCTCGAGTCCGGACCAACCCTGGGCAACGGCGTACTTGACGAAGTCGTCCCATACCTCACCGGCCGCCACCGTCAGCACCGTGCCAGAGCAGGCCGAGACATCCGCGCTGATGCCACGGGTAGCGACCCGGATCACCGTGCCGTCAAAGCCGTCATCGCCGATCAGCACATTGGACCCGCCACCGATCAGCAGCATCGGCTCGGACCGGACATCACAGTCCCGGACCACCTCGACCAGCTGATGCTCGGTGGCCGCGACGATCATCCGGCGGGCGGGGCCACCGACCCGCAGGGTGGTGTAGTCGGCCAGCAACGGCCTGGCGGTTATGCTCGTCGCGGCCCCCGTAACGGTGTCAGCCAAGATCAACGTCTGCCTTCGCCGCGCCGAGCACCTTCGCCTCGTCAACGAGGGCCTCCAGGGCGATGGTGGCCATCGTCCCCTCTCTTGCCGACACCCGGCCACGGAAGACGACCTCGACGCCGTCATCGTCATCGGGAACGACCACCGGCCTGGTGAACCGGACGAAATAGGAGCGGACCCGGGCCGGGTCCTGCACCCAGTCGGTCACCACCCGCAGAGCCGTTGCCATGGTCAGCATCCCGTGCGCCACCACGCCGGGCAGGCCGACCTGGTCGGCGAACCGCTCCGAGTAATGAATCGGATTGAAGTCGGTGGACGCACCGGCATAGCGGACGAGGTCTGCCCGAGTGAACCGGACCCGCAGCTCCGGCAGCTTGGTGCCAACTCCGGCGGTCGCCAGCCCGGTGGCAGCGTGCTCGGTCATGTCGTCTCCTGCCGGGAGTGGAAGAAAGTCGCCGTTGCCGTACAGACGAGCTCGCCGCCGGTCGTCTCGATCCGGACCGAGGAACCGATGATGTCGGCGGCGTCACGGACCCGCACCTTGTCAACCGTCAGGGTTGCGGTCACCCGGTCTCCGGCACGGAGCGGGCGAGAAAAGCTGAAGCCCTGGTCGCCGTGCACGATCCGGCGCAACGCCAGCCCCAGCTCAGGATCGTCGAACATGGCACCCCAGGCCGATGACGAGAGCACGGCCGCAAAGGTGGGAGGCGCGGTCGGGTCATCGCCGGAGTAGGCCGGATTCTCATCACCGATGGCGCGGGCGAACTCGGCGATCTTGGCGCTGGATATCTCATACGGCGCGGTCGGCGGATAGCTGCGTCCCGCGTGCTGTTGGTTGATCGCCATCAGGTCAGGCTATCGCTCGCCGCTGGCGCCTCGGCACGTCTCTACCTGACCCGGCAGAATTCCGGCGAGCCGCCCGCAGCAGCGGACAGACCCCGGATCAGCGGGTCTCGCGATGCGGTGTGTGGGTGTGACAGCGCGGGCAGAACTTCTTCAGCTCCATCCGATCAGGGTTGTTGCGCCGGTTCTTCTTGGTGATGTAGTTCCGCTCCTTGCACTCGGTGCAGGCAAGCGTGATCTTTGGCCGCACATCTGAGCTTCTGGCCATGGTCGGTTCCTCATCCCTTTGTTAGTGCTGCTGGGGTCGGTACTGCCGGGATCGTGCTTGGTAGCGGGAGCGGGACTC
>JBBSQO010000399.1:0-2626 GCA_038244025.1 Propionibacteriales bacterium | reverse complement strand
GGCGCCCGAGCGCTTGAGCATCAGTGCGCGCGCGCCGGCATGCGGCAGGTAGCCGAGCTTGGCAACCGCCGCAGAGACCCGCTCGCGCAATATGGCGCTGACGGTATCGGGCTGGTTCATCGCACGCGATGCGGTTGCAGTTGATACCCGCGCGTGGCGGGCCACGTCGGCCAGGGTCGGGTGGTGGTTGTCCAATCGGTTGACTTCAGGTCAACCAAAATGACACTGAATGGGGCTGGCCTGGGAAAAGCTCCAGTTGGAATCGATAGGAGAATTTGCATGGCGAGTCTCTTGTCTTCCCCCGCGACCGGGTGCTGGGCCTGGCGAAGATCAGCGGGCAGCAGCTCGACTACTGGGCGGAAACTGCGCTCATCGCGCCGCGGATTTCGCGGCGGATCACGCCACATCGCATTGTGCGACTCTATGATTACGGCGTCCTGATCAGCCTCTTGATCATTGTCGAACTGCAACAGCGCGGCATGTCCGTGCGGTACATCCGCCAGATTGTCGACCATGTTCGGGCCCAGGGGTTCCGAATTCCTGAGCTCGTCTTTGCCGTGGAAGGATCAAGGGTTCACTTCCAGACCCCAGACGGCGTCTGGCAGGACGGGGAGTGTTCGCAGACGATCATCACCGAAGCCTTGGCCTTGGAGCCGCTGCGCGCACGGATACGCGCCCCAGTTGACCGCGACCCCGCGACCATTGGCCAGGTCGAACGCCGAACTCACCAAGGTGACATAGTTTTGACGTCATGGATGATGACCCTGCCGGGACAGAAACCGGCCAAGCAGAGGGTGACCGGGCTGGCGCCGACCATACCGTCGTCGATCTCAGCTATTCCACCCTCCGCAAGGTGCAGTACCTGCTCGGACCGGCCATCTGCCTGATCTTCGGCCTGGCAGCCGTCTGGGCCGGGCTGTCCACCAATGGCCGCGGCGCATCGGTGGGGATCTGGGTCATCGCCGCCGTAGCAATCCTGGCCGGCGTTGGACTGGTGACGACCGGTCCGAAGCTGTTCCGACGAATGCGACTGGTCATCGACAACGCTGGGATTACCGTTGAGCTGCCGCAGGAATGCGGCTTCGGCTGGTCGATGCTGGAGTCAGTGGCACTTTCGGTGGACGAGCGGCGAGAACCGATGAGCCTGACCCGCAAGTCCGTGGTCTTCGTTGACCTGACACTTGTTGAGGCAGCCATGGCCAACCAGAACCAGATGTCCAGTGTGCTCGTCCGTACCGATGATCCTTTGCTGGTCCGGATCTCCCTTGGCCGGCGCCAGGAGCTGCTGGCCCCGGTCGACGCCGCTCTGCATTCGGCTGCGCCGGCACAGATCTACCGTGGGATTGCCGGCCAAACGAAGTCGTCCAGGTCGGCCACGCCGTAGGCTCCCGTCATGTCGACCGCGGAGGAACGACTGGTTAATGCCGGGGCCCCGGTGCACTACATCGACTTCGACGTCGCCGACGAGGCCATCGGCGGAGTCCTGCGGGCCATCTTCGCTCCTGACGGCGTCCACTTCCGGGTGCTCGCCCGTCTGTCCCTGAGTGAGACCGACCGGCAGAGCTTTGCCGAGTGGGCCGAGGTGCGGCTGATCCGTTTCCATGATCATGGTCCGGAGCCGGACGGCTGGCGGCGCCACGATGATCAGCACTACCAGCTCTTCGCCGAAAAGATCCAACTACCGTCCCTTGAGTGATGGAGTGCCGCAGAACGACGCCGCTGCTGGCCGCCCTCCTGTTCTTGTCCATCGCTCCCCGACTGGCTGCGTCCAAGGCGAGGCCCTTGACCCTGCCGCAAGGGTCGTGTGCTGGGATGGGGGAATGCGCCCGCTCGACTACGCGATCACCGAACACACATTGGACAACGGACTCCGCGTGGTAGTCAGCCCCGACCATGCCACGCCATCGGTGGCGGTCAACCTGTGGTACGACGTGGGCTCGCGGCACGAGCAGCCCGGCAAGACCGGCTTCGCCCACCTGTTTGAGCATGTCATGTTCCAGGGATCGGAAAATGTCGCCTCCGGCCAACACATTGGGCTGATGCAGGCGGCCGGCGCCTCGGTCAATGCCAGCACCTGGTTTGACCGGACCAACTATTTCGAGGCCCTGCCGATCGGTGGCCTTGATCTGGCCCTGTGGCTGGAGGCGGACCGGATGGGGACCTTGCTGTCCGCGCTGACCCAGGTCAACTTGGACACCCAGCGCGAGGTGGTGAAGGAGGAGAAGCGGCAGCGCTACGACAACGTACCGTACGGCGATGTGATGGAGCGGCTGGTCACGTTGACCTTCCCGTCCGACCATCCGTACGGACACACCACGATTGGCTCGATGGATGACCTGGACGCCGCCTCGCTGGACGACGTCCGCGACTTCTTCGCCCGCTACTACCTGCCCAGCAACGCCGTACTCTCCATCGTCGGCGACATCGCAGCAGAGGAGGCGGTGGAGCGCGCGGCACGTTACTTCGGGCAGATCCCAGGCCCACCGCCACCAGCCCCGTTGTCCACCCCGGCCCTTCCCCCGAGCAGTGGGTTGCCGCGGGCCGAGACCGCAGCCGACGTACCGGCGGAGGCGACTTATCTGACCTGGCGGCTGCCGGCCGTGGACACGGCCGCGTTCGATGCCCT
>JBBSQO010000398.1:0-2636 GCA_038244025.1 Propionibacteriales bacterium | reverse complement strand
GTGGCGAGGAGGCCCTGGCTGAGGTCGGACTGGTCATCGGTGTTCCGGTGCAGCCGATGCTGGCCGCCAGCGCAGCCGATGTCCCGGCCGCGCTGGACAAGCTACCGCTCCCGGTGGTCGCTGACTTCAAGCTGGACGGGATCCGGGTCCAGGTACACCGGGACCGTGATCGAGTGCTGATCTTCACCCGCAGCCTGGACGACATCACCGAACGGTTGCCGGAAGTGGTCGACGCAGTGCGCGCGCTGCCAGCAGAGCGGCTGGTCCTCGACGGGGAGGTGATGGCATTGGCTCCGGACGGGCGGCCCGCGGCTTTCCAGGTCACCGCGTCCCGGACAGCGACCCGGGCCGACCCGTCCACTACTACCCCGCAGATGCCTTTGTCGGTTTCCTTCTTCGACCTGCTGCACCTCGATGGGTTCGATCTGCTGGCTGCTCCACTGGCTGACCGGCTGGTGGCGATGCAGCGGCTGTTGCCACCCGAGCTGATGGTGCCCCGCCGGGTCTGCACCAACCAGCAGGCCGTGGTAGGCGCGTTCACCGACGCGATGGCGCAGGGCTATGAGGGGCTGGTGGTCAAGAAGCTCGATGCCGGATATGCCGCCGGCCGCCGCGATCCCGGCTGGATCAAGATCAAACCACGGCAAACGTTCGACCTGGTCGTGCTGGCGGCCGAGTGGGGCCATGGCCGTCGGGAGGGCAAACTGTCGAACCTGCACCTCGCGGCCCGGGATGGTGACCGGCTCGTCATGCTCGGCAAGACCTTCAAGGGGCTGACCGATGAGCTGCTCCGCTGGCAGACCAAGAAGTTCCTGGAGCTGGAAACCAGCCGAACCGGCGGCACCGTCTTCATCGAACCATCCGTCGTGGTGGAGATCGCCTGTGACGGGATCCAGACCTCGAGCCGGTATCCCGGCGGTATCGCCCTCCGGTTCGCCCGGGTGCTCCGCTATCGGCCGGACAAGAGTGCCGCCGACGCCGACACCCTCGACACGGTACGGAGCCTGATCCCGGTCGCCGACCAGTGAGCCGAAACACGGCTCGGCCGCGGTGTTAGGGGTTCAGCATGAGCAAAGCGAATACGAGCCCTCGCGGCGAGCGATGGAGCGCTTGATCGGGTGCATCCAGTCAGACGAGCCCGACGGTCTTCTCCCGCGCTGCCGCCAGCCGGCCGGCCGCATCGGCCCAGTTGACGACGTTCCACCAGGCACTGACGTAGTCAGCCTTGACGTTCTTGTATTGCAGGTAATAGGCGTGCTCCCACATGTCGAGCTGCACGATCGGCACCTGTGCCGAGGGCAGGTTACCCTGCTGGTCGAACAGCTGCATGATGTTCAGCCGCTGCCCCATGATGTCCCAGACCAGCATTGACCAGCCGGAACCCTGGACACCGCTGGCATTGGCGTTGAACTGCGCCTTGAAGCCATCGAAGCCGCCGAAGAACTCATCGATCGCGGCACTCAGCTCGCCGTCGGGCTGGCCGCCGCCGTCGGGGGACATGTTCTTCCAGAAGACCGAATGGTTGATGTGACCACCAAGGTTGAACGCCAGGTTCTTCTCCAGGACATTGAGGCTGTCGAAGGACCCTGATGACCGCGCCTCCTCCATCTTCTCCAACGCGGTGTTGGCGCCCTTGACGTAGGTGTCGTGGTGCTTGTCGTGGTGCAGCTCCATGATCTCTGGAGCGATGTGCGGTGCGAGTGCGCCGTAGTCGTAGGGGAGTTCGGGCAGTGTGTAGACAGCCATGAGGTTCCTATCCGTACGAGGTCCAAAAGCAATCCGCAGGGTGCGGACCGTCCTAGTGTCACCGTACCCCCTCGGCCAGGAAGCCAAACCGGTACTCCTGTGGGCCACCGGGACGGGTTGACGACTGAGAAGCTACGGGTGATTGACTGGGAAGTATGCCTTCTGTCGACATTCCACCGGCTCTCTGTCTTGTTAGCCTGTCGAAGGCCTTCGGGCAGAAGCGTGCTGTCGATAATCTGGACCTGCAGGTGCGCGCTGGTTGCATGTTCGGACTGGTCGGCCCGAACGGCGCCGGCAAGACCACTACCTTGTCGATGGCGACCGGTCTGCTGCGCCCGGACGCCGGAACTGCGGTGGTCCTCGGCCATGATGTGTGGCGTGATCCCAGAGCGGCCAAGGCGCTGATGGGGGTACTCCCCGATGGGTTGCGGTTGTTCGACCGGCTGAGCGGTCGGGAGCTGCTCAGCTATGTTGGACAGTTGCGCGGTGTCGCCCGCGACGACATCGCGACCCGTAGCGCAGAACTGCTGGAGACCCTCGGGCTGACCGAGGACGGTGACACCCTGGTGGTCGACTACTCGGCCGGGATGACAAAGAAGATCGGCCTGGCCTGTGCGCTGATCCATGCCCCGCGGGTGCTCCTGCTGGATGAGCCGTTCGAGGCTGTCGACCCGGTCTCCGGCGAAGTCATCCGCGAGATACTGAGGGGCTATGTCGCCGGCGGTGGCACGGTGGTGCTGTCCAGCCATGTGATGGAGCTGGTGGAAAGTCTCTGCGGCGAGCTGGCCATTGTGGCTGCGGGCAGGGTGCTCGACGCCGGGACCCTGGATGATGTCCGAGCCGGCGAGTCCCTGCAGCACCGGTTCCTTGAGCTGGTCGGCGTACGTGAG
>JBBSQO010000397.1:0-2646 GCA_038244025.1 Propionibacteriales bacterium | reverse complement strand
TTCACCCGGATCGAGGAGCTGCAGGAGGTCGACGGGATCGGGCCCAAAACGTTTGCCGACCTCAAACCTCATGTGCGGGGGTGATGCCGGACCAGGCCTCCCATCCTGCAGTAGGAGCTGCCGAGGTCCGCCATGACCTGAGACTGGTGCCGCTGGCAGCCGCTGCCTGGGCCGGCATGTGGCTGTCGACCCGCGACACCAGCTGGTGGATGCTGGCGGCGGGGATCGCCGGCCTGGTCATTCTGGTTGCCGGGATCTGGCGCGGAGTGGCGCTGCTGGCCTGCGCCGGCGTGGTGGTGATCAGCTGCCTGGTGCTGGGCGGTGCACATGCCCACCAGCTGCGGTCCGGCCCGGTCAGTGAACTGGCAGCCAGCAGGGCGGTTGTTGCTGCGGACCTGATCATGACCGGCGAACCGCGGCAGCAGCCAGCCAAGGGCGCCCGGCCGCCGTACCTGTCGGTGCGGGGGGTTGTCGTCTCGGTGGACGGCCGCGGTCAGCAGTGGAAGCTGCGGACACCGGTGCTGGTGACGGTGTCCGGTCCGGCGGCGCAGGCGTGGGGAGGTGTCCCGGTCGGCAGCCGGCTCCGTCTCAGTGCGAGGGTGCTCCCACCGCAGGGGGCCGCTGACTTCGCGGCCGTGCTGCGGGTGAAGGGCCCAGCCAAGGTTGTGGCACCGCCGGGTCCGGGTCTGCGGCTGGTCGAGCGGGTACGGGCAGGGTTGCGTCAGGCGGTGTCCGGCCGCAGCGCGGACCAGCGCGCCCTGGTCCCGGCCCTGGTGCTCGGCGACACCTCCCGGATGGGCACCGATCTGCATGCTGACTTCCAGACCACCGGGCTGACCCATCTGAACGCGGTGTCCGGTGCCAACCTGACGCTGCTGCTTGCTTTCATGCTGGTGCTGGCCCGGCAGCTGGGGGTGCGGGGCTGGTGGCTGCGTGGCGTCGGGCTGGCCGGGGTGATCATCTTCGTCGCCTTGTGCCGTACCGAGCCCAGTGTGCTGCGGGCTGCTGCGATGGGCCTGGTGGCATTGGCCGCACTGGGAGCGGACGGGGGAGTCCGGGGAATCAGGCGCGGGCTGCGGGCCCTGTCGGTGGCGATGATCATCCTCTTGGTCATTGACCCGTGGTTGAGTCGGTCGGTCGGTTTCGCTCTTTCGGTGCTGGCCAGTGCCGGCATCGTCTGGTGGGCCGGTCGATGGTCGGCGGTCTTGTCCCGCTGGCTGCCCCGGTTACTGGCCGAGTCGATCGCGGTACCGCTGGCGGCCCAGCTCGCCACCCAGCCGGTGGTGACGGCGATCTCGGGGCAGATCAGTGTGGTCGGCATCGTGGCCAATGCCCTGGCCGGCCCGCTGGTCGGGCCGGCCACCGTCCTCGGGTTCGCGGCCGCCGGTTTGTCCTTGCTGAGCCCGGTGCTGGCGGCGGTGGCCGGTTTTGGTGCCGCCTGGTGTGCGCAGGTGATCATCTGGATTGCCCAGCTCGGCGCGCAGCTGCCCGGCGCCGCCCTGGCCTGGCCGACCAGTCCGGCCGGACTGCTGGTGACCGGGATGGCCGTGCTCGGGATGGCATTGTTGATGCCGTGGCTGCTGGCCCGGCCGTGGCTGTCGCTCGGCCTGTCCGTCATCTTGGTCTTGGCTCTGGTCAAGGGTCCGGCGCAGCCCGGCTGGCCACCGCCGGACTGGGTGATGGTGGCCTGTGATGTCGGCCAGGGTGATGGGCTGGTGATCAAGGTCGGCCCGCATCAGGGGCTGGTCGTCGATACCGGGCCGGATCCGGAGCTGATGGACCGCTGCCTGGATCAGCTGGGGATCACCGGCATGCCGTTGGTGGTACTGACGCACTTTCACGCCGACCATGTGTCCGGCCTGCCCGCGGTGCTGGCTGGCCGACAGGTGGGCGAGATCTGGGTCAGCCCATTGGCCTCGCCGTCGTCCGGGGCCGGTGCGGTGGCTGCGCTCGCCGGTCAGCGACAGATCAAACTTGGGGTACCAGCGCTGGGGGAGACCGTCCAGGCGGGCTCGGCCC
Organism: Propionibacteriales bacterium; assembly: GCA_038244025.1. Taxonomy (GTDB): domain Bacteria; phylum Actinomycetota; class Actinomycetes; order Propionibacteriales; family Propionibacteriaceae; genus Microlunatus. The sequence continues at coordinate 627 of JBBSQO010000397.1, read as the reverse complement.
GGTTGACGGTGATCGGGCCCGTCGGGCAGCTCTCTGCTACCGAGACCGGCCTGGGTGCGGAGAACTCGACTGAGAACAACGCGAGCCTGGTGCTGAGGGTCACGGTGGATGGTGTCCGGGTGCTGCTCACCGGGGACGTGGAGCCATCCGGCCAGGCGGCCATCCTGCAGACCGGGGCCGACGACTCCGCCGATGTTTTGAAGATCCCCCACCACGGGTCCAGCCGGCAGGACGCGGACTTCTTCCGCTCCAGCCACGCCCGGGTCGCGATTGCCAGTGCCGGAATCGACAATGACTACGGCCATCCCGCGCCCCGGACCGTGCATTTGGTCCAGTCCCTGGGGATGACCCTGCTCCGCACCGACACCCAGGGCTCGATCGCCATCATCCGCACCGAGCGGGGAATCGGCGCCGTCACCCAACGCTGACCAGAGACTTGGTGGCTTACCTGGCCACCAAGGCCGACAAGACCACCATCACCGGCCTGCTGCGGATCGACTGGGACACCGAGCGCCGCATCTGCGAACGGGTGGTTTGGACCCGGGCCGCCTGGACGGGCTCGTCTCCATAGGCGTGGACGAGGTCGGTTGGCGGCGCAGACACCACTACCTCACGTTGATCACCGAC
>JBBSQO010000396.1:0-2662 GCA_038244025.1 Propionibacteriales bacterium | reverse complement strand
TGGGTAGGGCCTTCCCGCTGATCACGATCCGTCAGTCATCGGTCGGCCGGGTGCTGACCGAGGTAGGGTCCGATTCGTCACTCGTGGTGGCCACCCCGGGCGCGGAGCCCGAAGCTGCTGGTGGCTATGCCGCCGTCGTCCTGCTGGACACCACCCAGCTGCTGATCCGGCCAGATCTCCGGGCCGCGGAGGAGGCGCTGCGCCGCTGGCTGAATGCACTCGCCCTGGTTCGTCCGGGTGCCGAGCAGGGATCGTTGATCGCGGTCGGGCCGCCGGCTGCCCGGGCGCTGCAGGCACTGGTCAGACTCGACCCGGCTGGCCACGCCATTCGCGAACTGTCCGAACGCGCCGAGGCCGGCTTCCCCCCGGCCGTCAAGATGATCACGGTCGAGGGCGGGGCGACGGCGGTGACCGACTTCACCGAGCTGTTGTCTCTGCCGGCCGGAGCCGAACTGCTGGGTCCGGTCGAACAGGAACTCGTGGCTGGCAAGGAGATGATCCAGGGCGAGCCGGGCAGGTCCCGGCTGACGCTGCGGTGCCCGCTCGAGCTGACCAGTGAGCTGACCCAGGCCGTTAAGGCTGCACTCGGGGTACGGAGCGCCCGCAAGAGTGACGGGGCGCTGCGGGTCAGGGTGGACCCTGTCGCGATCGAGTGAGCCAGCCCGCGCCGATAGGCTCCCCGCGTCTTAGAATCCGCGCGCCGATAGAGTCACCGGGTGCGCCTCGTCTTTGCCGGAACCCCTGATGTCGCTCTGCCAGCCTTGACTGCCCTCGCCGGCTCTGCCAGGCATCAGGTGGTGGCGGTGGTCACCCGGCCCGATGCCCCCCGTGGCCGCGGCCGTACCCGGCACCCGAGCCCGGTGGCAGCACGCGCGGCCGAGCTGGGATGCGAAATCCTGCGCCCGACCAAACCGGGGGATGCCGACTTCGTCGCCCGGCTGAGAGAAATCGCGCCGGACTGCTGCCCGGTGGTCGCGTACGGTGGCCTGCTGCCGCAACGGGTGCTGGACATCCCGAGGTACGGCTGGGTCAATCTGCACTTCTCGCTGCTGCCGGCCTGGCGGGGCGCCGCGCCGGTGCAGCGGGCCATCATGGCGGGGGACGAGGTCACCGGGGCTTCCACCTTCGGCATTGTCGCCGAGCTGGATGCCGGTCCGGTGTACGGCACCGTGACCGAGGCGATCGGCCCCACCACGACGGCGGGTGAGCTACTCACCCGGCTGTCCAAGACCGGTGCCGGACTGCTGGGGGACACGATGGACCAGATCGAGGCCGGCCTGCTCGCCCCGATCCCGCAGCCGGCGGAGGGGATCACGCTGGCACCGAAGATCACCGTCGAGAATGCCCGGATCGACTGGCAGCAGCCAGCCGTCGTCATCGACCGGCTGGTCCGCGGCTGTGCGCCCGCGCCGGGAGGCTGGACCACCTTCCGCGGCCAGCGGCTCAAGATCAACAGCTGCACGCCGCAGCCGGGTCAGGGACTGGCGCCCGGCGAGCTGGCGGTCAGCAAGCACAGTGTCGCAGTCGGCACCGGCGATGAGCGGCTGGTGCTGGAAGTGATCCAGCCGCAGGGCAAGAAACCGATGCCCGCCGCGGACTGGGCCCGCGGCGTGGAGTTCAGCTCGGGCGAGAGGCTGGGCCAGTGAAAACGGCCCGCTGATGACCGCCAACCGGCGAACCAGGCCCGACCCGGCTCGCCGGGCCGCCTACGACGCGCTGCGGTCGGTCCATGCCGAGGACGCCTATGCCAACCTGGTGCTCGGTGACGTGCTGCGGCAGCGCCGAATCACTGGCCGGGATGCCGCTTTCGCCACCGAGCTGCTGAACGGGACCTGCCGGCTGGAAGGCAGCTATGACCGGATCATCGCCGCCGCCGCCGGCCGCGCCTTATCCACCCTGCAGCCGGCCGTGCTTGACCTGCTGCGGCTCGGTGCGCACCAGATCCTTTCGATGCGCGTTCCCGGCCATGCGGCCGTTGCCGCCCCCGGCGATCTGGCGGGGGCAGCGGGGGGCGAGCGGGTGACCGGGTTGGTCAATGCGGTGCTTCGCAAGATCACCGCTCTGGATCTGGAGAACTGGATCAGCCGGCTCAGTCAGGGACTGGACGAGCGAGATGCGCTGGCGCTGCGGACCCATCATCCGCGCTGGATCGTGGCTGCCTATGCCGAGCTGCTCCCGGCAGCGGAGCTGGAACAGGCGCTGTCGGCGAACAACGAGTCACCGATCACCACGCTGGTCGCCCGCCCTGGCCGCTGCAACGTCGATGAGCTGCTGGCCGCCGGTGCCGAGCCCGGTCGCTGGTCCGACCTGGCCGCCTACTGGCACGGCCACCCCGGCGACCTGGCGGCGGTACGACAGGGGCGGGCCGGGGTCCAGGACGAGGGTTCCCAGCTGGTCAGCCAAGCCCTCGCCGCCGCGCCGATTGCTGGAGCGGGTGGCTTTAGGACGAATGCGACTGAGGTGGGTGGATCTGAGACTGGTGACTCTGGGACGGTCGGATCTGAGGCGCAGTCATCGGTGGTGGGGTCTGGGGCTGGTGACCCTGTACCAGAGGAGTGGTGGCTCGATCTCTGTGCCGGCCCCGGCGGCAAGGCTGCCCTGCTGACCGGTCTCGCCGCAGTCGACGGTGCGCGGCTGCTGGCCAATGAGCGCCAGTTCCACC
>JBBSQO010000395.1:0-2671 GCA_038244025.1 Propionibacteriales bacterium | reverse complement strand
GTTGCAGTACCGGCAGTTGCAGTACCGGCAGTTGCAGTACAGGCAGGGCCACCAGCAACGCACAGCAGCAGAACTTAAACAGCCATCAGAACCCAAACAGGGGGAGAGGAAAGATCACGTGATCGCCGACATCATCCGCGAGGCCGAATCGAGGATGGCCGACTCAGTCGAGTACGCCAAGGAGGAGTTCACCGCGATCCGTACCGGTCGTGCGCACCCCGCCATGTTTGCCAAGCTGACCGCCGAGTACTACGGCACCCAGACACCATTGCAGCAGCTGGCCAGCTTTCAGGTGCCAGAGGCGCGGATGGTGTTGATCACGCCGTTCGACCGCACCGCGATGACCGCGATCGAGAAGTCGATCCGTGACTCCGACCTTGGGGTGAACCCGACCGATGACGGCAAGGTGATTCGGGTCACGTTGCCGCAGCTGACCGAGGAACGGCGTAGGGACTACATCAAACTGGCCAGGTCCAAGGCTGAGGATGCCAGGGTCTCGGTGCGGGGCGCCCGACGAACCGCGATCGATGCGGTGGAGAAACTGGTGAAGGATAAGGAGATCGGTGAGGACGAGGCGAGCCGGGCCGAGAAGCAGCTCGATGCCGCGACCAAGCAGCACACCGATGTGATTGACGACGTGCTCAAGGGCAAGGAAGCCGAGTTGCTCGAGGTCTGATGTCAGAGCCTTCCAGCCCGCAACCTGCCGGGGACGGTTTGCCGCCGCAGTTTCACACGCCGGCTACTCCTGATCATGGTCGGGCCGGCCGCAACCTGCCGGCGGCTCTGACCGTCGGTTTCGGTCTCGGTGCCGCCATCGTGCTGAGCCTGTTGTTCTTCAACTGGGGCTTCGTCATTATCGTGGTGGCGGCGCTGGTGCTCGGTTGCGTTGAGCTGCATCAGGCGCTGCACAGGCTCGGTATGACATCGGCCATTGTGCCGATTGTGGTCGGCACCATTGCCATCGTGGTCGGCTCCTACCTGGCCGGCCAGCAGGACCCGGAGACCGTACCGTCCAACACGATCCTGCTGGCGTCGCTGGGGCTGACCGTGCTGGCTGCGATGGTCTGGCGGATGCCCAAGGGGCAGGAAAACTATATCCGCGACACCGCCGCCAGTCTGATGATCATCGCCTATGTGCCGTTGCTCGGATCCTTCGTCGCGCTGCTGATCGCCGGCGATCATGGGGTGGCCAGGGTGGTGGCCTTCCTGCTGGTGGTGGTGATGGGCGACTCCGGTGGCTACCTGTTCGGAGCGCTGATCGGCAAGCATCCTATGGCACCGAGGATCAGCCCGAAGAAGTCCTGGGAAGGATTCGTCGGGTCAATGATCTTCGGCGTCATTGCCGGCGTCTGCATGGCCATCTTCGCTCTGCACGTACCCTTTTGGGTCGGCATCATACTCGGTGTCTGCCTGGTCGCGGTCGGCACCTGCGGTGACCTGGTCGAGTCCTTGATCAAACGGGATGCGGGGATTAAGGACATGAGCTCGTTCCTGCCCGGCCATGGTGGCGTGATGGACCGGCTCGATTCGCTATTGCTGGCTGCTCCGGTAGCGTGGCTCATCATGTACTTGCTGGTGCCAGGCGGATGAGTACTCAACAAGCCGCGCGGACGTCCCTGCCGCTGGTGTTCGCTGCCCCGAGGCGCGGCAAGCCCCCACGGCACTGGGTGGACCTCGGCACCGACGAGCGTCGGCAGGCGGTCCAGGCGGCTGGGCAGGCGCCGTTCCGGGCGGCCCAACTATCGAAGCACTATTTCGAGCGGCTGGCCGACGACCCGCAGCAGTGGACCGACATCCCTGCCGCCGTACGCGCTTCTCTGCACGACACCTTCTTTCCCACCCTGCTGAACCCGGTGCGGACGCTGACCTGTGACGGCGGCACCACCGTCAAGACGTTGTGGAAGCTGCATGATGGGTCGCTGGTGGAGAGCGTGCTGATGCGCTACCCGGCACGGACCACGATGTGCGTTTCGTCCCAGGCCGGCTGCGGGATGGCCTGCCCGTTCTGCGCCACCGGTCAGGGCGGCCTGCAGCGCAACATGACGACAGCAGAGATCGTCGAGCAGGTGACAGACGGGATGCGGCGGCTGGCCCGCGGCGAGATTGCCGGCGGTCCGGGGCGGGTCAACAACGTTGTCTTCATGGGGATGGGGGAGCCGCTCGCCAACTACAAGGCGGTGATCGGAGCGGTTCGGGTGATGACTTCGCCGGCCCCCGACGGACTGGGCATCGGGGCGCGCGGGATCACGGTTTCCACGGTGGGCCTGGTGCCACGGATCCAGCAGCTGGCGACCGAGAAGATTCCGGTCACCCTTGCTCTGAGCCTGCATGCCCCCGATGACGAGCTGCGCGACGAGCTGGTCCCGATCAATACCCGCTGGAAGGTCGGTGAGGCGGTCGATGCCGCCTGGGAGTACGCCCGCACCACCAATCGGAGGGTATCCATCGAGTACGCACTGATCCGGGACATCAACGACCAGGCCTTCCGGGCCGACCTGCTGGCCGATGTGCTGAAGCGCCGCGGTGACTGGGGGTGGGTCCATGTCAACCTGATCCCGCTCAACCCGACGCCCGGGTCGAAGTGGACGGCTTCACGCCGCCGGGACGAGGACGAGTGCGTGGCCCGGTTGGAGGCCAAGGGGGTGCCGGTGACGGTCCGGGACACCCGTGG
>JBBSQO010000394.1:0-2692 GCA_038244025.1 Propionibacteriales bacterium | reverse complement strand
CATTGGCGGGTCGGGAGACCAAGTTTGCCGCCATGGCAATCCCTGGCCCCGCGGCTGAGTCAGTCCGGGTGGTGTCGGACTTCGCCGTCGCCTTCTCCTCCGGTACCCCCGTAGCAGGCGGAATTATCGCCATCGCCGGCACCGGTGCCGGCGCCATGCGGGTCACCGACGGGCGAATTCTGCAGCGCCGGGACGGCTGGGGTTGGCTGCTCGGCGACCGAGGCTCGGCAGTCTGGCTTGGTCGCCAAGCCATGCAGGCCACCCTGCACTGCCTGGAGCGCGGTGACTCACCCGGACCCCTGACCGAGGCGGTTCTGGCCCAGGCCGGCACCAGCACCGTGTCGACGACGCTGCAGTTCTGCTATGCGCAGCCGCCGACCTGGCTGGCGACCTTGGCGACGCTGGTCTCCGAAACGGCTGCCATCGACCCGATCGCGGAGCGGATCGCCGCCAGTGCGGCCGATCAGGTCTTGAGCAGCATTAGCGCATTGGTCCCGGCACCGGCAGAGGCAGTCGTGCTCGGCGGCTCGGTACTGACCCGGCCAGGACCGGTTCAGGACCGGGTCGTTACCCAGCTCAGCGCTGACCTGGATCATCGGCCGCGGATGGCCACTGACGGCCTGGTTGGAGCACTGTGGCTGGCCCTCGCGCCGTACGCCGAGCACGATCCCCGGGTGCATCAACGGCTGGTCAGCAGTGCCGTCCGCGGGGGCGCTGCTGCCGAGTAGGACACACCGGCACTACCACTGGACATCTGGTCTGGTTTCTTGGGTAGCCTAGGACGGGTACAGACAGGTGTCTGGACACCAGCAGCTCAGTTACGGAAGAAGGCGATTGTGGCCACCGCGCCCGACCCAAGCAGTTCCACTGCCAGCACGGAAGCGTCGAACAGTTTCGGTGCCAACGACTGGCTCCTTGAAGAGATGTACGACCGCTACCGAAATGACGCCACCTCGGTGGACGACAGTTGGGTCAGCTACTTCAAGGAACATGGCGGCCCGGGAGGCGCCGGCCCCAGCAGGCAGACGGCCGCCAAACAGACCACGCCCACGCAGGTCGCTGGGCACCCGAATGGCCAGCAGGCAACCCAGAAGAAGCCGGCCGAGCCGAAGCCGGGGGCGCAGCAGAAGACAGCGCCGGCCCGCGGTCAGCAGGTCGCCGGCAATTCCAGCAAGGAGTCTCACAAGAAGGCCACGGTGGAGTCAGCCAGCCCGGTCAAGGAGGAGCGGCCGATCAAACCCGGCAACCAGGGTGGGGTTCCGGCCGACCCGCCGAACCCGTCGGTCCGCCCCGAGCAGGATGACTCCGAACCCACCAGGACCACGTTGCGAGGTGCTCCGGCGCGCACGGCCAAGAACATGGACGCCTCGATCAGCGTGCCGACGGCAACCAGCGTCCGGTCGCTGCCGGTCAAACTGATGTTCGACCAGCGGATAGTGATCAACAATCATCTCCGTCGAGCCCGTGGCGGCAAGATCTCCTACACCCATCTGCTCGGATATGCCATGGTCAAGGCGCTCGCCTTGGTGCCGGCGATGAACAACTCCTACGACGTGGTCGACGGCAAGCCGACGATGGTCGTACCGTCCCACGTCAACCTCGGTCTGGCCATCGACCAGGTCAAGGATGACGGCACCCGCCAGCTCCTGGTGCCCAGCATCAAGGCCTGCGAGGCGCTGAGCTTCGCCCAGTTCTGGGCCGCCTATGAGGATGTGGTGGGCAAGGCCCGCGGCAACAAGCTCACCGTCGACGACTTCGCTGGCACCACCATCAGCCTGACCAACCCGGGCACCATCGGCACCAGCCATTCGGTGCCACGGCTGATGCCCGGTCAGGGCTGCATCATCGGCATGGGGTCAATGAAGTACCCACCGGAGTTCCAGGGGTCCGATCCGGAGCGGCTGAGCGAGATGAGTGTCTCCAAGCTGCTCACCCTCACCTCGACCTACGACCATCGAGTCATCCAGGGAGCGCAGTCTGGGGAATATCTGGCCCGGTTGCATGGCCTGCTGCTCGGCGAGGATGGGTTCTATGACGATATCTTCGCCTCCCTGCGGATCCCGTACGAACCGATCCGCTGGGCCCAGGACATCAGTGCCGACCATGAGCACCAGGTGTCCAAGCAGGCCAGGGTCTTCGAGCTGATCAACTCCTACCGGGCCCGTGGTCATCTGATGGCTGACACCGACCCGCTGGAGTATCGCCAGCGCCATCACCACGACCTCGACGTGCAGACCCATGAGCTGACCCTGTGGGACCTGGACCGGGAGTTCGCCACCGGCTCGTTCGCCGGCGGCGGGGGCCGGATGAAGCTGCGCCACATCCTCGGCGTGCTGCGCGACTCGTACTGCCGGACCATCGGCATCGAGTACATGCACATCCAGGAGCCGGTCCAGCGCAAGTGGATCCAGGACCGGGTGGAGCGACCGCACAAGTCACTACCCCGGGAGGAGCACCTGCGGATCCTGGACAAGCTCAACGAGGCGGAGATCTTCGAGACCTTCCTGCAGACCAAGTTCGTCGGCCAGAAGCGCTTCAGCCTGGAGGGCGGTGAGTCCGGCATCGTGGTGCTGGACGAAATCTGCGAGCAGGCGGCCGAGAACGGCCTGGCGGAGGTCTGTATCGGCATGCCGCACCGTGGCCGGCTCAACGTGCTGGCCAATATCGTCGGCAAGTCCTACGGCCAGATCTT
>JBBSQO010000393.1:0-2709 GCA_038244025.1 Propionibacteriales bacterium | reverse complement strand
TGTCTCTATCATTGGATCGAGTTCCCCGAGCCCGCCCGGACCGCGGACATTCTGCGCCGGAACGCACCGGGGGCAAACGAAAACCTGATCGCCAGCGCCGCCGACTTTGTCGGACAGGTCCGGACCCTTGACCTGGACAAGGCCCCCGGCGTGGCCGAGACCATTGACTGGGTGGCGGCGCTGGCAGCGCTCGGAGCAGCAGACCTGGCCCCGTCGACGGCCGTGGCCGCACTGGGGGCGCTGGCCAAGACTCCGGAGGATCGGCAAAGCATGATTGCCCTGCTGGCAGCGGAAACCGCGTGATCCTACACGTCGACCGGGCGGCTTTCGCGGCCGCGTTCGCGCACCGGTTGCGCCGGGCCGGGGTGGCGGTGGCCCCACAGGGCGTCGATGCGTTCATCCGGGCGCTGGAGCCGGAGGTCATCAGGGATCGGCGGCGGCTGTACTGGATCGCCAGAATCACCCTGCTTGACCGGCAGCAGCAGCTGGCGACTTTTGAGGCCGTCTTCGCCGCCGTGTTCTGCGACGCCGTGCCGGCGGTCGACCCGAACGCGCGACGCCAGCCACAGCCGGCGAGCCGGGGCAGCCACGCATCGGTCAACGCCCGGACCGGACTGGATGCCGAAGGCGACGGCCTGCCCTGGGTCACATGGGCGAACGCTGTCGCGCCGAGCGCGGCGGATCCGTCCGGTCCAGCGATCCCCGAGCGTCACCCGAGCATGGTGCCAGCGGCCGCCGAAAAAGCCTTCGATGATCTGGACGAGGCCGACGTGGAGGTGCTCGCCGACTGGATCCGCCGCCGGGCGATGACCTGGCCGACTCGGCGGACTCGCCGGCAACACAGCGGAAGTCGTGGTCGGCGGCTCGACCTGCGGGCCACTCTGGCCCTGACTCACCGCACCGCCGGAGAGCCGATCGAGCTCGTCCGCCGGCACCCGGTGCGTCATCCCCGACCGGTCATCGTCGTCGGGGATGTGAGCCAGTCCATGCAGCACCAGGTGACCACGTTCCTGCACCTGATGCGGGCCACCGCGCCGCTCCGGCGGTCCGAGGTGTTCGTCTTCTCGACCTCGCTGACCCGGCTGACGACGGTATTGAAGCATCACTCCGCCGCGGTCGCGGTGGCTCAGGCCAGTGAGCTGGTCACCGACCGGTATGGCGGAACCAGGATTGCCAGCAGCCTGCAGGCCCTGATGGCTTCCATCTACGGCAGCCGAATTCGGGGGGGCATCATAGTGATCGCCTCCGACGGCTGGGATGCCGATCCACCGGAGGCGCTCGCCGCGGTGATGCGACGGCTGCATCGCCGGGCCTACCGGGTGATCTGGGTCAATCCGCGGATCAGCGCTCCCGGGTTCGTTCCCGAGGTTGGCTCGATGGCGGCCGCGTTACCGTACTGCGACGATTTCCTCCCCGGACATGATGTGTCCTCGCTGCTGGACCTGTTCGAGCGGATCGCCGCGCTGCGCACCGGCTCAGGTAACCGCACTAGCGCCACAGGCTGATGGCTAGCTCCACAGGCTGATTGCTAGCTCCACAGGCTGATTGCTAGCTCCACAGGGTCACATGGACGGATGGCTTGAACCGGCCGACCGTGATGCCGGAGCCACGCAGCATTGCCTGGATGGCCCTGGGCGTGGTGATGAACCGGAGCAGCTCCGAAGCGGCGGCCGGCCGGCTGTGTTCGGGCAGCGTCGCCGCACACCAGGTTCCGGGCGCGTGGGTACCGGGGCCGGCAATCTGGATCAGCCGGCCGGCAGCCAGATCAGTGCTGACCGCGAACCGTACGGCCAGCGCGATCGCGTCCAGGCGTTTGGTCTCCTCCAGTGCGGCCGCCTCGCTCTGAAAGATGCGCTGGTGACTTTCCGGCACCCTAAGGCGGGTCAGCAGCGCCGGGATGGTGCCTTCCTTTCCGACTCCGGATGGTCCCAGAAAGTAAGTCTGGCCGGCCAGCTGGCTGGCCGAGGCCGAGATGTCGGCAAGCGGGTGCGCTGGACCGGCGACGCTGAGGATCTGGTAGTTGAGGAAGTCCTGGTAGAGCAGTGAATGATCGGGCTGGCGCGGGGTTGGTCCGATGGCGATATCCACCTCCCGGGAGTGCAGCAGGACGCCGAACGAGGCAGGATCACAGACCCTCAGCTCGACGTCCAGATCCGCCGCCCGGCCGGCGAAGAGCTCGATCAGCCCGGCCGCACAGTGTTCGGCGAACAGGCTCGACGCGGCCAGCTGCAGCAGCCTGCGTCCCCGGCCGGCCTGCCTGACCTCCCGCACGGTGCGGTCCTGCAGGCCGAGGATCTCCGCAGCCCGGCTGGCCAGCCGCAGTCCGCCAGGGGTGAAGGCCAGTCCTGATCTGGTGCGGGTGAACAGCTTGTCGTTGAGTTCCCGGCGCAGCTGGGCCACCTGCATCGACACGGCGGCTTCACTCACCTGCAGACTCTCGGCGGCAGCCTTGACCGAGCCGAGTCGTACGACGGTTGCGAAGGCACGCAACTGGGCCGGAGTCACGCCTCGACGGTACCCGAGAAGTCCCCTCAACGGGCCGGAAGTGAGCCGCTGGTGGCGACCTGCGCGTCGGCCAGTGCGACCATGGTGTCAGCCAGCCGGTCCGGAGCCACGGCCGCGGTGAGGTTGAGCAGCACGGTAGTGATGAACCCGTCCTGGGCCGCGTCGATGGCCGTCTCCTTGACGCAGTAGTCGGTGGCCAGGCCG
>JBBSQO010000392.1:0-2725 GCA_038244025.1 Propionibacteriales bacterium | reverse complement strand
GTGATGATGGTCGGATCGTCGACTCGTACGGACAGCTGGTCGGTGGCATGCACCCCGTACTGGCGGTCAATGTCGGCCAGCCGGTCGGCGATGGTCAGACCACCGGCCTTCAGCCTGGCGGCCAGGGTCAGCACCCGGATCAGTGCGGAGATACCGTCCTTGTCGGCGACCGAGGCAGAGTCGCAGCAGTACCCAATCGCCTCCTCATAGCCGAACGCAAGGTTCTGCACCCGGCCGATCCACTTGAAACCGGTCAGGGTGGAGACGAACGGCTGGCCGTAGGCCGCGGCCATCGCGGATAGCAGCGAGGAGGAGACGATCGAGCAGGCATAGGTGCCCTGCACCCCCTGCCGCAGGATGTCATCACCCAGCAGGGCTCCCAGCTCGTCGCCGCGCAGCATCCGCCAGCCGTCGGCGTCCGGGATGGCCACCGCGCACCGATCGGCATCCGGGTCATTGGCCATCACCAGGTCGGCTCCGGACTGTTCGGCCAGGCCCAAGGCCAGGTCGATGGCGCCGGGCTCCTCGGGATTGGGAAAGGCCACCGTCGGGAAGGACGGGTCGGGGGCTGCCTGTTCAGGCACCACCTCGGCTCGGGCGAAACCGGACCGTTCCAGGGCTGCCGACACGACCTTGCCGCCCACGCCATGCAACGGCGTGTACACCCAGTTGAGCTCTCGTGGCGCATCGGCCGGCACCAACGAGACAATTCTGTCCAGGTAGGCATCCAGCAGCTCCGGGCCCAGTACGGTGACGGAGGCCGAGCGTGGCAGGTCGGTCACGGAGCCGCCGGCGACCCGGGCAATCTCGGCGGCAATCGCAGCATCGACCGGCGGCACGATCTGCGACCCATCGCCGAGGTAGACCTTGTACCCGTTGTCCTGCGGCGGGTTGTGTGATGCGGTCACCACTACACCCGCGACGCAACCCAGGTGCTTGATCCCGAACGCCACCACCGGGGTCGGCATCGGTTCGGCCATGATCAGTGCCTCGAACCCGGCGGCCGCCATGATCTCGGCCGTGTCGCGGGCAAACACATCGGAGTTGTACCGGGCATCGAACCCGATGATCACCTTGCCACCGCCGAGCCGCTGGCGGTGGAGGTAGCCGGCGAGTCCGGCGGCCGCCTGGCCAACCACCACCCGGTTCATCCGGTTCGGTCCCGGGCCCAGAGCACCGCGCAGCCCGGCGGTGCCGAACTCGAGGCGGCGAGAGAAGGCATCGGCCAGCTCGGCCAGCGCCTCCGCATCACCCGCGCTGGCCTTCGCGGCGAGATCATCAAGCGCGGTCGCCGTGGCCACGTCTGGATCCTGGCTCTGCCAGTGCGAGATCTGCGTCACCAGCTCCGCGGGCAGCGGTGATGCTGGTGGAATGTCGCGTTGGGCCGGGGCGCTCGGCTCAGATGTGGAGGTCAAAGCGCCGCCACCAGCCCGGTCAACAGCTCGCGCAGCTGGGGCGCCGCCGCCTCGCCGGCCGCGATCACCTCGGCATGATTAAGGTGGCTGGCCGAGATGCCGGCCGCCAGGTTGGTCACCAGCGAGATGCCGAGCACCTCCAGCCCGGCCGCACGGGCGGCCAGGGTTTCCAGCGTGGTGGACATGCCGACCAGGTCGCCGCCGAGAATGCCGGCCATCCGGACCTCGGCCGGCGTCTCGTACTGAGGGCCGCCGAACTGGACGTAGACCCCTTCGGGCAGGTCGGGATCGACGGTGTGGGCCAGGTCGCGGAGCCGTTGGGAGTAGGCCTCGGTCATGTCGATGAAGGTGGCGCCGGTCAGCGGGGTAGCACCGGTCAGGTTGATGTGGTCGCGGATCAGCACCGGCGTACCGGGTACCCAGGCCGGGTTGAGACTTCCGCAGCCGTTGGTCAGCACCAGAGTACTGGCGCCGGCCGCGGCTGCGGTCCGGACGCCGTGGACGACCGAGGTGATCTCGCGCCGCTCATAGAAGTGGGTACGCCCGGTGAAGATGGCTGCTCGCCTGCCGGCGGCGGTGCGTACCAGCCGGAGCGTGCCGCCATGGCCAGCCACCACCGGCCTGGCAAAGCCGGGCAGCTCGGCCAGCTCATACTCACCGATGGTTTCCCCCAGCGCGTCAGCAGCCGCTGACCAGCCGGAACCGAGCACCAGGGCCAGATCAATGGAGGCGACACCGAAGCGCTCCAGCAGCGCTCCGGCGGCAGCCCGGGCAAGGTCTTCGGGGATGCTCGCGGTGTGTGTCGCGTCGCGCTGGTCATTCACGGTCATAGAGGCACTATAGGATGATGGGGTCTGAGGAGGATCGGTGCAGATCTGGCGTTAAGCGGCGGACGTGGTCGTGAGTTGATCTATGCCGGTTGAGTTCCTCAGCGATGAGCAGCTGCTGGGTCGGTCGACCTGTAGGGTCTGGGTCTACCAGGAGTGGGCTGCCGGCCCTTCGACACCACTACCGTCAAGGTCCAGACCACCACCGGCGACCTGCTGCTCCAAGTCGGAGCCTCCCGGCGCCAGAGCGTCGACCAGGTCATCCTGGCCGCTCTGGCAGCGATGCGCCGTGACGAACGCCGCCAGGTCGCTGCCGCAGAGGCGCGCGCCATCAAGGACGACCCGGCCGGGCCTTGCTGAGATCCGGGCGATCCAGCAGGACAGGGCACGCTGCATGAGGTGAGGTCTACCGGCTGCCGGCGCGGGGCAAGGGCCACGAGCAGCAGGGCCGCCGGTTCGCCGCGTGCTGCAGCCGGACTGGCT
>JBBSQO010000391.1:0-2737 GCA_038244025.1 Propionibacteriales bacterium | reverse complement strand
GGGCCCAAGCACTGACCCCGAAAGCACTGACCCCGAAAGCACCGGCCCCGAAAGCGAAGGAGAAGTCCTGATGACCGAAAATGGCCGCGCCCAGGAGCTGCGCGACATTGCCGTCGACATCACCAACAACCTACTGACCGGATTCCCGAGCCCCGCCCTGCGCAGGGCGCTGGAGGCAGTGACCAATGCCGATGGTCTGATCGCGGCCACCCCGATCTTCACCGGCTCGTACAGTGGTCTGTTCAAGTCGTTCTTCGATGTGCTTAGTCCGGATGCGCTGGCCGGCACGCCGGTGCTGATCTCTGCCACCGGCGGTAGCGTCCGGCACTCGCTGGCGCTGGACCATGCCCTCCGCCCGATGTTTGCCTACCTGCGGTCCACCACGGTGCCCACGGGCGTCTATGCCGCCTCGGTGGACTGGTCCGGCGATGATGCCGAACAGGGCACCCTGGCCGAGCGAGTTGGCCTGGCCGGAAGCGAGCTGGCACCGCTGATAGCCGAGCGGCAGCCGGTTCGTCGGCCCAAACCGAGCCAGATCGAGCTCTCCCAGTCCTTTGAAACCCTGTTACTCGGGCAGTGACGGACAAACCACTGGTGGGAATGCCGGTAGCTGTGGCGACGTTATCCGAGTGCCGCGCCCTTCCTGTCAAAGGAAGTGGGTACAGTTTTCGTATGACGCAGGAGGAGCCTATGACGCAAAGGGAGTTCGCGAAGCCCGTGCTCGTTCGTGAGCTGATTGGCGAGTCCCTTCGGGAGGAACGCGTCGATCAGGGTAAGACCCTGCGCGAGGTGTCCAAGACCGCGCGCGTCAGCCTTGGCTATCTGTCTGAGGTCGAGCGGGGTCAGAAGGAGGCTTCCAGCGAGCTGTTGGCGTCCATCTGTGCCGCCTTGGACCTGCCGCTGTCCACTGTCCTGCAGGTAGTCAGCGAAAAGATGGCGGGGTACGAGACGGTGACGCCGCTGCCGATCCGGCCGCTGGCGCAAGCAGCCGCCTGAGTACGCAGCCAGCCGCCTGATCCGCAAACAGCCGCCTGATTTCGTCCCGGTCGTAGGGTCGAAACCATGACCGAGTTGAAGAGCGACCGCCCCACCACCCTCGCCGGGCTCAGGGCGACTGGGTGGGCGTCGCACAGCATCAAGGAAGAACTTCGCGCCAATCTCGTCGATCGGCTTAAGTCGGATCAGACTGGCTTCCCGGGCATCGTCGGCTTTGACGACTCTGTGCTGCCCGAGCTGGAGTCGGCCCTGCTGGCCGGACACGACCTGGTACTGCTCGGCCAGCGCGGCCAGGGCAAGACCCGGCTGATGCGGACCCTCGCCAACCTACTCGACGAGTGGAGCCCGGAGGTGGCCGGCTGCGAGATCCACGACGACCCGTACCGCCCCGGCTGTGTCCGGTGTCGCGCGCTGGCAGCAGAGCTCGGCGACGACTTGCCGATCGGCTGGCGATATCGCGACGACCGCTACACCGAGAAGCTGGCTACCCCGGATACGTCGGTTGGGGACCTGATCGGAGACGTTGACCCGGTCAAGGTCGCTCAGGGGCGTACGCTTGGCGACCCCGAGACGATCCATTACGGGCTGGTGCCCCGCGCCAACCGGGGCATTTTCGGTCTCAACGAGCTCCCCGATCTGGCCGAACGGATTCAGGTGGCCCTGTTCAATGTGCTGGAGGAACGCGATATCCAGGTCCGCGGCTATTCGATCCGGCTGCCGCTGGACGTGGTGCTGGTAGCCACCGCCAACCCGGAGGACTACACCAACCGGGGCCGCATCATCACCCCGCTGAAGGACCGGTTCGGCGCCGAGGTCCGGACCCACTATCTGACCGAGATCACCGACGAGGTGGCGCTGCTGCGACAGGAGGCCAGGCTGGTGGCCGACGTCGGTGATCATCTGCTGGAGATTCTGGCCCGGTTGACCCGGGAGCTGCGGGAGTCGTCCTCGATCGACCAGCGCTCCGGGGTATCGGCCCGGTTCACCATTGCCGCGGCCGAAGGCGTCGCCGGCTCGGCGTTGCGCCGGTCCGCCCGTAGCGGTGAGGCGACGGCCGTGGCCAGAGCGTGTGATCTGGCGCCGGTGCTGCCCACCCTGCTCGGCAAGCTCGAGTTCGAGATGGGCGAGGAAGGCCGGGAACGAGCCATCCTTGATCACCTGCTGAAGATCGCTATCGCCGGCACCTTCCGCGACCGGCTCGGCGGCTTGGACCTCACCGGCTTCACCGCGGTCTTCGCCGAAGGCGCCGTGGTCGAGACCGGTGAACTGATACCCGGCGAGCAGCTGCTGGCTCAGCTGGGCAGCGTGCCCGGCCTGTCCAAGGTGCTGGATCGGCTCGGCTATGAGAACCTCGAGCTGGGCGAGCCCCCCTCCGTCGGCCAGGTGGCGGCCGCGGCCGAGTTTGTGCTGGAGGGCTTGCATTTGACCCGGCGAATCGACAAGGACACGGTGGACGGCCGCACCGTCTACGGGGGATAGTCATGCCGGATGACTACGGGCTGGATGACTATGGGCTGGGGGAGTACGGGCACGGAAAGCGCCGGGGGCACGGCCGGTTCCGGTACGGTCCCTGGCGTAACGGTCCCGACCCGCTGGCTCCGCCGTATGACGTGCGGGCCGCGATGGACCAGATCGGCCGCGACCTGCTCACCTCCGGCAATGTCCGCGATGCCCTCCGGGACCTGCTGCGCGATGGGGTTGATGGGCGCGGCGGGCTAGAGCGGATGATGGAGCGGCTCCG
>JBBSQO010000390.1:0-2759 GCA_038244025.1 Propionibacteriales bacterium | reverse complement strand
GTTGACTTCGTGGTCGGGTTTGTCGGCTGGGTGGTTGGATTGCTCGGCTTCTGGGTCGGTTTGTCCGAGGGTTTGTCGGACGGCTTCTCACTCGGAGTTTCCGACGGCTTATCCGTTGGCTTGCTCGTCGGCTTGTCCGTCGGCTTTTCCGTCGGCTTGTCCGTAGGCTTATCCGCCGGCTTGTCGTCCTGCTTCTGCGTTTGCGGAGCACGGGTACTCCTCGGCGCCTGCCGCGGGGCCATCTCCCGGTGCACCCAGGCGGGTGGCGGGAACTGCTCGACCGGCATCCCGTCGGTGGCCTTCTCCATGTAGGCCGACCAGGTCTGCGCCGGATAGGTGCCGCCAAAGAATGTGCTGTCCCCCGGCCGGGCGTACGGATCCAAGTCTCCGTTGCCGCTGTCCCCGGCGACATACATTACCGCGGTCGAGAGCTGCTTGGTGTAGGCGACGAACCAGGCCGAGACCACATCATCCTTGACCCCCGCGGTACCGGTCTTGCCGGCCACTGGCCGACCGAGGGTGGACACCGAACGGCCCGTACCCTCCTCGACCACTGACGACAGGGCATAGGTCACGTCGTGGGAGACGTCCTTGCCGACCGCCCGATTATCCTTGACATGCGCCTTCCAGACGACCTTGTTCTTGGCATCGCGCACCTCCCGAACCACATGGGTGTCGTTGTGCAAGCCATCATTGGCAAAAGTGGCGTACGCGTTAGCCATGTTCAGCGGGCTGACCTCGGCGACGCCCAGCGGGATGCGGGAGTTTTCCTCCCACCCCGGGCCGCCCTTCGGCTTCTGCGCGCCGGCCGCCTGAGCGACGGCCGCGATCTTGGCCGGGCCATCGGCCAGCTGGGTGGTGAGGTCGACGAACGCAGTGTTGATCGAGTCGGCCGTTGCCTTGATCAGGTTGACCGGACCGTACTGGCGGGAGAACTCGTTCCGGATCGGCACCGAGTCACCGGCAGGGGTCCAGGTGTTGCCGTTGAAGACCGACCGCAGGCCGAAACCGTTCTCCAACCCGGCGGCCAGCGCAAAGGCCTTGAAGGTGGATCCGGTGGGCCGCGGCGTCGTCGCCCAGTTCCGCGAGTTCTTGATGTAGTTCTGGCCGCCGTACAGGGCCAGCACCTCGCCGGAGCCGACATCAACCGAGGCGATGGCGGCATGCAGCCCCTTGGCTTTCTGATCGGCTGCCTTGGCCGCCTCCTTGGTCTTGCCCTGCGCTGCCTTGACCGCCGCCTGCTGGGCGTCCTTGTCGAAGGTGGTGATCACCTTGTAGCCGCCACCGTTGAGCTGACCCTGGTCGAACCCGGCTGCCACCAGCTCGTTCTCGACCATCTTCATCAGGAAGCCCTTGGGACCGGCATAGCGGGAGTTGACCGGGATATCGGGGAACTTGGGCAGCGAACGCGCATACTTCGCCTGCTGTTGTGGCGTGATTGACCCGAGGTCGGCCATGCCCTGCAGCACATAGCGGTACCGCTGCAGCAGCCTTTCGGTGTTCCCGTCCCCTTCCGACGGGTCGAACAGGCCAGGGTTGTTCAGCACCGAGGCCAGCACGACCGATTGCGGGATCGTCAGATCCTTAGCGTCGGTATTGAAATAGGACTTGCTGGCGGCCTGGACACCGTACGCTCCCCGGCCGAAGTAAATCGTGTTCAGATAGCCGGCCAGGATGTCTTCCTTGGACTGCTGGCGGCCGACCTTGTAGGCGACGAACAGCTCCTTGAACTTCCGGGTGAAGGTCTGGTCCTGGGTGAGATAAAGCACCTTGACGTACTGCTGGGTGATGGTTGACCCGCCCTGCAGGCTGTCCCCCCGGACGATCGCCCAGGCCGCCCGGACCATGCCCTTGATGGAAACGCCCTTGTCGGTCCAGAAGGACCGGTTCTCCGCTGCGACCACCGCATCCTTGATGCCCTGGGACATCTGGTCGTAGTCGATGGTCTGCCGATTCTGCACCGCCAGGCTGCCGAGGGTTGACTTGCCATCCCGGTAGTAGACGAAGGTGGTGTTGGTCTGGAAGTCCTTGTTGGGGTCCGGGATGTCGATGGTCTGGTAACCCACTGCGACCACGGCCACCCCGGCAATCAACCCGAGAACGACGAAGATGCCGAAGGACTGCAGGAGCCCCAGTGCCCATCTCTTGCCTCGGGAACGGGACTTCTTCTTCGGCTCAACCATAAATATCCTCGACGGTCTGCTGGCGACGTGGTGGCTTCCGCTTCACACCATCCCCAAGGAGATAGGACTCGATCATGCAGTTCCAGCCGCAGTCGGGGCACACCTCGACCACGCACACCTTGAACTCGCCCACCTCATGGGCCATCTCTGCCAGCTCAGATGTTCGCTTGATGCGGCCCGAGTACTGTCCGAGCTGATCACCGAAGGTGTAGTACAGCAGCCGCAGTCCGGCCGAGGCGCACACCGGGCACGGCTGCGCGGCCACCTCCCCGTGATGCTTGGCCGCCCGGACCAACATCGGGTCCGCGTCACAGGCCTCCGGCGCGGTCAGGGACAGGTTCGGGCGCCGCAACGCCTCCAACATGGAACGGCGTTGCAGCGCATAATCGACCACCTGGCGCTGGGACCACATGGCGTCTAGAGTACGTGGAATTTCCGTGCCGGTGCTAACTCGCGCTCGGCCACTTGATCATGCCCCACCTTGACGCTGGTAGTCACCGGCGGCAGCCTTCCCGATCATTTTGAACCGAACTGCTCCGATGGCGTACGCTGTGTCGTCGGTTCGCGGCTGGCGGT
>JBBSQO010000389.1:0-2759 GCA_038244025.1 Propionibacteriales bacterium | reverse complement strand
GCAACCGGTTGAGCGCGAGCTGACGGTCCGGGCCGGGCTGGTCCAGCAGAGCGGCGTCGCCTGCGCTCAGCTCCGCTTCCCGGACCGGGACCGTACGTCCCTTGAGCGCCTTGCTGCGGAACGGCTCCGGCCAGCCACCGGCGGGCTCGCCCAGCTCACCGGCGAGAAAGCCAATCACCGAGTCGGGGATGTCGAAGCGCGCCGGGTCCTGCTCGAACTCTGCCGGGTCCGCATCGGCAGCGACCAGCTGCAACGCGAGATCACCCACCACCTTGGACGACGGGGTCACCTTGGTGGGGCGTCCCAGGATCTTGTCCGCGGCGGCGTACATCGCCTCGATCTGCTCGAATTTCTCTCCCAGCCCGAGGGCGATCGCCTGCTGTCTGAGGTTGGACAGCTGGCCGCCGGGAATCTCGTGGTCATAGACCCGGCCGGTCGGGCTCGGCAGGCCGGACTCAAACGGCTGGTAGACCTTGCGGACGGCCTCCCAGTAAGGCTCCAGGTCCATCACCGCCCGCAGATCCAGACCGGTGGCCCGGTCGGTGTTCTCCAGCGACGCCACCAGGGCGGAGGCCGGCGGCTGGCTGGTGGTCGCCGCCATCGGCGCACTCGCCACGTCCACCGCGTCGACGCCGGCCTCGACAGCCGCTAGCAGGGTGGCTAGCTGGCCACCGGCGGTGTCATGGGTGTGCAGGTGGACGGGGAGGTCGAAGTTCTGCCGAAGCGCGGACACCAGCCGACGGGCGGCCGGCGGCCGGAGCAGCCCGGCCATGTCCTTGATGGCCAGGATGTGTGCCCCGGCAGCCACCATCTGCTCCGCGAGCCGCAGGTAATAGTCGAGGGTGTAGACCTTCTCGGCCGGACTGTTCAGGTCCGCGGTGTAGCACAGGGCTACTTCGGCCACGGTGCTGCTGGTCTGCAGCACAGCGTCGATGGCGGGCCGCATCTGCTCCACATCGTTGAGCGCGTCGAAGATCCGGAAGATGTCGATCCCCACCTCCGCCGCCTCCTGCACGAACGAGGTCGTCACCTTGGTCGGATACGGGGTGTAGCCGACCGTGTTTCGGCCCCGGAGCAACATCTGCAGGCAGAGTCCGGGCATGGTCCGCCGCAGTGCCGCCAGCCGCTGCCATGGATCCTCGTGCAGGAAACGCAGTGCGACATCGTAGGTGGCGCCACCCCAGCACTCGACCGACAACAGCTGCGGCAGCAGCCGGGCCACGCACGGTGCGACTTCCAGCAGGTCCTTGGTCCGTACCCGGGTGGCCAGCAACGACTGGTGCGCATCCCGGAAGGTGGTGTCCGTGACCTCGACACGGCTATGCGACCTCAGCTCGGCCGCAAAGCCGCTCGGCCCCAGCTCCAGCAGCCGCTGCCGCGAACCATCCGGTGACGGCTGGCTGAGATCTATCCCGGACGGCAGCTTCCTGGCCGGATCCAGCGAGGTGGGCGCCGCGCCGTACGGCTGGTTCACGGTCACCTCGGCCAGCCACTGCAGCAGCTTGGTGCCCCGGTCCGCGGGGAGACGCGAGGTCAACAGGGCGGGCCGCTCATCGATGAAACCGGTGGACAGGTCGCCGGCGAGGAAGTCGGCATCGGTCAGCAGCGACTGCAGGAACGGGATATTGGTGCTGACCCCGCGGATTCTGAACTCGGCCAGCGCCCGGCGGGCCCGGGCCACGGCGGCCTCGAAGGTGCGGCCCCGGCAGGTCAGCTTCACCAGCATGGAGTCGAAGTGGGCGCTGATCTCGGCGCCAGTGGCAGCCGTGCCGCCATCCAGCCGCACCCCGGCCCCGCCGGCGGAACGATAGGCGGTGATCGTGCCGGTGTCGGGACGGAAACCGTTGGCCGGGTCCTCGGTGGTGATCCGGCACTGCAGCGCCGCCCCGTTGATCCTTAAGTTCGGCTGGGACAGCCCAAGATCTGCCAGTGTCTCGCCACTGGCAATCCGCAGCTGGGCCTGGACCAGGTCGACGTCGGTGATCTCCTCGGTGATGGTGTGCTCGACCTGGATCCGCGGGTTCATCTCGATGAAGACGTGCTGCCCGGCTCGTGGGCCTTCGGTCTCCACCAGAAACTCGACGGTACCGGCACAGGAGTAGTTGAGCGAACGAGCAAAGGCGACCGCATCGGCGCACAGCGCTGCCCGCAGCTGGTCGGAAATGTGCGGCGCTGGGGCGATCTCCACCACCTTCTGGTGGCGGCGCTGGATGGAGCAGTCCCGCTCGAACAGGTGGATGATGTTGCCCTGCTGGTCGGCCAGGATCTGCACCTCGATGTGCCGGGGGCGACCGACCGCCCGCTCGATGAATACTTCTCGATCACCGAAGGCGCCTTCGGCCTCGCGCATGGCCTGTGCCAGCGCCTCAGGCAGTGACTCGCGGGCGTCCACCCGCCGCATGCCGCGGCCGCCGCCACCGGCGACCGCCGTCACGAACACCGGGAAGCCGACGTCGTCGGCTGCTGCGATCAGGGTGTCGAGGTCCGCGGCAGGCTGCGACGAGGCGAGTGTCGGGATGCCGGCTTTTTTGGCTGCCGCCAGCGCGCGGACCTTGTTTCCGGCCAACTCCAGCACCTCCGGGGGCGGGCCGACAAAGGTGATCCCTGCCGCCGCGCAGGCCGAGGCCAGTTCCGGGTTCTCGCTGAGGAACCCATAACCCGGATAGATCGCATCGGCGCCGCACTCCTGGGCGGCCCGGATGATCTCGCCTACATCGAGGTAGGCGCGGACCGGATGGCCTTCCTCCCCGATCAGATAG
>JBBSQO010000388.1:0-2770 GCA_038244025.1 Propionibacteriales bacterium | reverse complement strand
CTTCGTTCATGGACCTCCTCCGTTCGCTAGTAGAGTGCGCCGATCCCACCATTTGCCGCCAGAGCGCGAGAGATGGGGTCCCGGCATCAGGCTCAGCTCTCCGCCCGCCTGCCGTCTTGTAGCCTGTCAGCGTGCATCGAACCGGACTGCGAACCCCGCCCAAGTTGGCCCAGAACACACTGCGGGTGATCCCACTCGGCGGATTGGGTGACATCGGCCGCAACATGGCGGTGCTGGAGATCAACTCCGCGTTGCTGCTGATCGACTGTGGCGTTCTCTTTCCGGAGGATCATCATCCTGGTGTGGACTTGATTCTGCCGAGCTTTGACGTGATCGCCGATCGGCTGGATGACGTGCAAGGACTGGTGCTCACCCATGGGCACGAAGACCACATCGGCGCGGTCCCGTACCTGCTCAAGCAACGCAACGACATCCCCATCTACGGCTCCAAGCTGACGCTGGCCCTGTTGCAGGGCAAAATCCGCGAACACCGGATCAAGAACACCGATCTGCGAACGGTGGCCGACGGTGAGAAAGTTGGCATCGGCCCGTTCGGCCTTGAGTTTCTGGCCGTCAACCACTCCATCCCTGATGCGCTCGCGGTGGCGGTCCGGACGAAGGCCGGTACCGTGCTGCACACCGGCGACTTCAAGATGGACCAGCTGCCGCTTGATGGCCGGGTTACCGATGTCCGGGCGCTGGCCCGGTTGGGTGTCGAGGGGGTGGACCTGTTCATGGTGGATTCCACCAACGCGGAGGTGCCCGGCTTCACCACTCCGGAGAAGGACATCGCCCCGGCCATCCAACGGGTCTTTGCCACCAGCACCCAGCGGGTCATCGTGGCCTGCTTCGCCTCGCATGTGCACCGGGTGCAGCAGGTGATGGATGCAGCCGTCCAGCATGGCCGCAAGGTGGTCTACGTTGGCCGGTCGATGGTACGCAACATGGGGGTGGCCCGGGACCTCGGCTACCTGAAGGTGCCGGCCAATACGTTGATCGAGCTGAAGGAGATCGACCACTACCGCGCCGATGAGGTGGTCATCATCTCCACCGGGTCGCAGGGTGAGCCGCTGTCAGCCCTGTCCAGGATGGCGAACCGGGAGCATCAGGTGGTGCAGCTGAAGCCAGCGGACACCGTGCTGCTGGCCAGCTCCATGATCCCGGGCAACGAGAGCTCTATCTATCGGGTGATCAACGGCCTGAGCAAGCTGGGCGCCCGGGTGGTGCACCGGGGCAATGCGCTGGTCCACGTCTCTGGCCATGCCAGTGCCGGTGAGCTGCTCTTCTGCTACAACATCGTCAAGCCTCGCAACGTGATGCCGGTCCATGGCGAGATCAGGCATCTGATTGCCAATGCCGACCTGGCCGTGTCCACCGGGGTGCCGCGGAAGAACACCATCGTTGCCGAGGACGGAGCCGTCGTCGACCTGGCGGGTGGCGAGGCTCGGCTGGTCGGTCAGCTGGAGTGCGGGTATATCTTTGTCGACGGTTCCGGGGTGGGTGACATCTCCGAGACCTCGCTGACTGACCGCCGCATCCTCGGTGAAGCCGGTTTCATCTCGGTAGTCGCAGTGGTCAACCTCCAGGCCGGCAAGATCCTCAGCGGGCCTGACATCCATGCCCGCGGCTTCGTCGAGGACGAGTCTGCGTTTGACGGGGTGCGGCAGGAGATTGCCAATTCCCTGTCCTCGGCACTCGCCGAGGGCGTAGACGACACACACCGGCTGCAGCAGGCCATCCGTCGCCGGATGGGCAAGTGGGTCAATGACACCTACCGGCGCCGGCCGATGATCATTCCGGTGGTGATCGAGGCCTGAGATGCCTGCGGAGCGGCTGCCCGGGGGGTAACACCGGGGGCGCGGTCCCGGTCGGCGACACGATCAGGCGACCCGCTGGTCCATGGACGTCCTCCGTGCACGGTGTGCTCCACCACCTCGCTGACCGGGGATTCGATCGCGCCCCTCGAGCCCTGGGTTTCGACGATGAGGGACGGGAGGTGCTCAGCCGGCTTCCTGGTGAGGTCGTCGGAGCGCAGCGGCCTTGGCCGGAATGGACACACAGCGAAGCGGCGCTGGTTCAGGTCGCCGGTTGGCTCCGTGATTATCATCTGGCGATTGCCGACTACCGACCAGCCGCCGATGCGCGCTGGCGGGAAGGACAGGAGTGGCGACCCGGCCTGATCATCGGTCACAATGACGCTGCACCGTACAACGCCGCTTGGCAGCGTGGGGTTTTGACCGGTTTCTTCGACTGGGATCTCGCCGCACCGGTGACACCGCTGTGGGACCTGGCGTTCACGGCGTTCGCCTGGGTGCCGCTGCACGCGCGTCAGGTCGTTGCCGCGGAGGGATTCACCGACTTTGCTGGTCGGCCACGTCGCCTACGGTTGTTCCTTGACACCTACGGTCGTGATGGTGAGTTGCCCAGGTTCCTCCGTACCGTTCAAGAACGGGTAACAGCCTCGGCCGACGGCATTGGCCGGCTCGCATCCGCCGGAGACCCGGCCTATCGCCGGATGATCGAGCAAGGGGTAGAGCAGAATCTGCGGACTGCGGTACGAGAGCTTGCTGACTTCTAATTCTGATGCTGCCAGCCTGCGTGACCATGGTCTGATCTCCTTTCCGCAAGAAGCGGGGGTATTCGCGTGCAAACCGGGGCCCGCGCCCCGCGTTTTCCTGCCATATCGCGGGTAGGGGTTCCCGTTGCGGTGGTTTGACCCGCGTCTTTCTGCGATATCGCGGGTAGGGGTTCCCGATGCGGTGGTTTGGCG
>JBBSQO010000387.1:0-2770 GCA_038244025.1 Propionibacteriales bacterium | reverse complement strand
CAGCGCCGCCATCTGAACCCGCATCAGGACCAAGCAGCATGAGCCCCGAGGAACTTCCGAACCTGACCACTAAGGAGAACGATCAACCCCACCGCTGACCTTGACTCGACGATCAGTTTCGCCGCTGATCTTGGCTCAGGCGATCAGTCTGTCGGGAGGTCGGCGAAGTGTTCGACCTTGGGCGGCTGGGCGAAGTAGGGGCCGATGGCCGTCCGCCAGGCAGTGAAGCGCTCGGTGTCGCGGAAGTTCTGCTGATGGGCGTCCACGGAGTCCCATTCCACCATCAGCACGAACCGGGTCGGAGACTCGATGCCTTGGGTCATCCGTACCGACCGGCAACCGGGAGTCGACACCAGACCTTCCCGGGCGCCGAGAAAGGCCGTCCGGAAGCCCGCTGCGTCGGTGACATCGATGATCGCTACCTCGAGAACCATGGGCCGCAGCCTACCGCCGTCGGTTATTCTCAGATGGGCAGCCGGCGGAAGATGGGGCGCGGCACGTGGCGCAGTACCGACATGACGGCCCGCATTGGTGACGGTACCCAAATCAGCTCACGCCCCTCCTTGATCGCCACCACGGTGGCCGCTGCCACCTGCTCCGGTGTGACCGCCAGCGGTGCCTCGGCCAGGCCGGCCGTCATCTTGGACCGGACAAATCCTGGCCGGACGACCAAAACATGGACGCCGGAGCCACGCAGCGCCTCCCCCAGACCGAGATAGAACCCGTCAACCCCGGCCTTGGTGGAGCCGTAGACGAAGTTGGACCGGCGGACCCGTTCGCCGGCCGCGCTGGACAGGGCGACGATGGTGCCGTGGTGCTGATGCCGCATTGTGGCCGCCAGCAGCACACCCACATGCACCGGAGCCACATAGTTGATCTCGGCCATCTCCAGCACGGCGTCAGCGTCGGTCCAGGCCTGTTCCGCATCACCCAGGATGCCGAAGGCGACCACGGCAACATCAATGTCGCCGGTGGTAAAGGCCTGCTCGATCGCGGCAGCATGCCCGTCCGGCCGGCGAGCCTCGAAGTCCACCTGCTCGACGGTGCAGCCGAGCGTGGTCAGCTCCTCGGCGGCCGCCGTACGTCGATCACTCGGGCGGGCAGCTAGCACCACCCGGATCGCCCGGACGGCCGCATAGCGGCGGACGATGGCCAGGGCAATGTCGGACGTGCCGCCGAGCAGCAGTACGGACTGAGGAGCGCCGACGGCGTCCATCATGGGATCTCCTTGGTGGGTGAAGGAATTGGGTGGGTGCACGGAATAAGTAGTTACAGCCGAAGCCGGCGAGCGAGATCGGAGGTGAAGACACCACCGGGATCGATGGAGCGGCGAACATCGAGAAAGTCGTTCAGGCGTGGGTACATCCGGCGGAAGGCGGCCGCATCCACTCGTGAGTCCTTGGCTAGATAGACCCGACCGCCGGCCGAGATCACCCGTTCGTCTAAAGAGTTACACAGTGTGTCGAGCCCTTCGGTGATCGGTAGGTCCACCGTCAGAGTCCAGCCAGGCATCGGGAACGAGAGTGGCGACGGGTTGGCAGGCCCGAAGCGCTTCAGCACGTTGAGGCAGGATTTGTGACCGGAGCGGACGATCAGCTCGAAGCAGGTACGGAACACATCGGCGGCCTCGAAGGGGACCACGAACTGGTACTGCAGGAAGCCCGCCGGTCCATAAATCCTGTTCCATTCCGAGACAATGTCCAGGGGATGGAAGAACTGGGTGATGTTCTGGATCTCGCCGACCCGATGTTTTGGCGCCTTCCGATACCACAGCTCGCTGAAGACCTTGGCGGTCAGGGCATTGACCATCCGGTTCGGGAAGACCGCCGGGAGGGTCCCAAGGGAGGGAGCCGTGAAGCCCAGCGGATTGTCGGCCAGCTTGCCCGGCAGCTCACCGACGGCAGCCTTGCGCCCGCGGGTGAGGACCGCGCGTCCCAGATGCTTGCCGGTGGTGACGGCGTCAAACCAGGCCACCGAGTAGGTGTAGTCCTGATCACCAGAAGACATCCGCTCCATCAGCTCGTCCAGATTGGCGGTACGGTCGGTGTCCACCGTGAAATAGGCCGTCTCGGTGGGTTGCAGGGCGATGGTGGCGGAAAGAATTACGCCGGTCAGCCCCATGCCGCCGACTGTGGCCCAAAACAGTGCGGCCGTGTCACCGGTTGGGGCCAGCGTCCGGATCTCACCATCGGCGCAGAGCAGATTCAGCGAGCGGACATGGTTGCCGAAGCTGCCCTCAGTGTGATGGTTCTTGCCGTGGACGTCGGCAGCAATCGCGCCGCCAATGGTCACCTGCCGGGTGCCGGGCAGCACCGGGACCCAGAGCCCGAACGGCAATGCCGCCCTCATCAGTGCATCCAGGCTGACCCCGGCCTGCACCTTGGTCACCGGGAGCTGTCGCTCGGCATCGATCGAGATGATCTTGTTGAATCTGGTCAGGTCAACCACGGTGCCGCCGGCATTCTGCGCGGCATCCCCATAGCTGCGACCGAGTCCGCGGGCCACCAGACCGCGGCTGCCATCGGTGGACGCCTCCCGTAGCGCCGAGACCGCATCGGTCACGGTGCCGATGGCTTTCACCAGGCTCTGGCTGGAGGTGGCCCGGCCCCAGCCGTGCAGCGGGGTCATCGGCTGCTCCGGCGCCGGCCGTACGCTATTAGCTGCTGGTTGGGTAGGTTTGGTCATAGGAATACCGCCACCGAAATCAGGGCCAGCCAGATCAGGCCTAGCAGCTGGAGTGTGTGGTCGGCGATCACCACTTCCTCCGGTT
>JBBSQO010000386.1:0-2782 GCA_038244025.1 Propionibacteriales bacterium | reverse complement strand
CACCTGTCGCGCCTGATCGCCCGGGTCGAGTCGGGTGAAGAGATCACCTTGTCGCGCAACGGACGCCCGCATCGTTTCGATAGCGACCGGTCCGGCCCGAAGGATACCGGGTGTTTGGAGGTCGCGGGTGACGATCCCGGACGACTTCGACGGTTTCACCGCAGACGATCAGCGCGACTGGCACTCGGCGTGAGCTACCTCCTGGACACCCACACCCTCCTTTGGTGGCTGTCCGACGATCCTCGACTTCCGGCGCCCACCGAGACCTCATCACCGATGGCCGCAACAGTGTGCTCGTATCCTCGGTGTCCATCGCCGAGTTGTCGATCAAGGCGTCGCTGGGCAGGCTCACAACTCCAGACGACCTCGTCGAGGTGATCGCGAGCGAGTGCTTCGGCGAGTCCTGCCTGACCGCGCGTCATGCTCAGCAGCTGCGCCAACTACCATGGAAGCACCGTGACCCATGTGATCGGATGCTGATCTGCCAGGCACAAGTTGAGGGTCTCGTGTTCTTGACCTCCGACCGGCAGTGTCGCGAGTACGCGGTGGTGACCGGCTAATCCCGAGTCGTGAGCCACGAACGGTCCAGTCACCGGGCACGGTACTCGCTCAGCTCGATTAAGCGATCCAGATCCGGCTGCGTCGCGGTATGGGAAAGACTTTGCTGACGTCAATCCGCGGCGACGATGCTCTCGGGCTGCCGCGTTATCCCGCACAGCCCGGTGGAAGTTGGAGGCACCCTCAGCGCGTACCTCGTTATCCCGCACAGGTGGGATAACGTACGAGACTCCATCAGCGCGTACCTCTTTATCCCGACAGGTGGGATAACGTACGAGACTCCATCAGCGCGTACCTCTTTATCCCGCACAGCTGGGATAAACGCGGTGGGGCACCCCGAGGCCCGGTTCTGCCCAACAGGAAAGTGGAAACCAGCTCAGCCGATGTCTGGTTCCAGGCGCATCGGGCCGTAGACGAACCGATCGTCCTCGAAGAGGCTGACTGCTGAGACGCCGGCGAACTGCAGGTCGGGGTAGGAATCACCCAGCCAGCTCTCGGCATCGCCTTGGGTAGGGAACTGCTGGTCGAGTGCAGTCAGATCCTGCTCGCCAATGGTGACGTCGGGCGCCAGTGTCGCCTCCCAGCGCCAGCTCATCAGGCCAGCCGGATTTCCGGGGAGGCCTTGCCGACCACGGACCCATCCCGCTCGACGGAATCCCCCAGCGCGTCGTCGATCCCGGTCATGGTCTCCGGCGACAGCTTCTTGCCGGCAGCATCGACGTTGGCACTGACTTGTTCGGGCCGGGAGGCTCCGGTGATGGCCGAGGCGACATTGTCGTTCTGCAGCACCCAGGCAATGGCCAGCTGGGCGATGGTCAGCCCCTCTGCTTCGGCTAGCGGGGCCAGCTTCTGCACCCCGGTCAGGGTTTCGTCGGTCATCATCCGTTTGATGAAGTTGACCCCCTGCTGGTCGGTGGCACGGGATCCCTCCGGCGGCGCCGCACCCGGCTTGTACTTGCCGGTCAGCACTCCCTGGGCGATAGGTGAGAAGACGACCTGGCTGATGCCGAGCTCACGACAAGTCGGCACCACGTCGTCCTCGATCACTCGCCAGAGTGCGCTGTACTGCGGCTGGTTGGAGACCAGCTGGATCTTCAGCTCGCGGGCCAGAGCGTGGCCCTGGCGCAGCTGCTCCGGGGTCCATTCGCTGACGCCGATGTAGAGGGCTTTGCCCTGCCGGACGACGTCGGCAAATGCCTCCATGGTCTCCTCCAGTGGCGTCTCGTGGTCATAGCGATGCGCCTGGTACAGGTCCAGATAGTCGCATCTGAGCCGCTTCAGGGAACCATTGATCGACTCGTGGATGTGCTTGCGCGACAGGCCGGTGTCGTTCGGGCCGCCGGGGCCAGTGGGGAAGTAGACCTTGGTGAAGATCTCCAGGCTCTCCCGCCGCTCGCCGGCCAGCGCATCACCAAGAATCTCCTCCGCCAACGTGTTGGCGTAGGTATCGGCGGTGTCAAAGGTGGTGATGCCGGCTTCCAGAGCCGCATGTACACAGGCATGGGCCTGCTCCGCCTCGATCTGCGACCCGTGGGTAATCCAGTTGCCGTACGCGATGGCCGAGACCTTCAGCCCGCTGTTCCCGAGAAAACGAAACTCCATGGTGCTCCTTATCAGATGCTCTGGCCGCGCTTGATCCGGGGCGAAGGGATGCGGAACCGACGAATCTGGATGGCCCGGTTCATCCCGTACATCACCAGTCCCTTGGTGCCGGCCCGCGGATGCCTTTGGGCCAGCACCTTCTTGTAGCCGCGCCACATCAGGAAACCGTCGAACAGGACGAGCAGGATGAACAGGTACATCAACACCGTGCTGATCAGTGTCACGGCCGGGAAGAACTTGTTCAGAAAGGTGAGTGCCAAGATGATGACCAGGCTGGGCAACAGGAACTCGCCGAGGTTCCAGCGGGCGTCGACGTAGTCGCGCAGCAGGATCTTCTCCGGGGTGTTATCCCGGGCGGTCATCGTCTTGACCCGTTCCGCCCGAGATGTCTGGCTGGCCCGCTTGCGTGCTTGCTTCTTGTTCAGGACCGGTGTGATTCGTTCCCGCCGAGCGGCCTCTGCCTGCTTGCGGGTCGGAGTTGGCCGATCCTTCTTCGCCGGTCCCCGGAGCTGGCCGGGGTCGCCAGCCTCGGTCAGACCGGTGTTACCCAGCCCAGGGGCATCGACGTTGGAGCCGGCTGGGTCCTTCTTGTTCGGACGGAACAGTCCCACGAAAACCTCTT
>JBBSQO010000385.1:0-2790 GCA_038244025.1 Propionibacteriales bacterium | reverse complement strand
TTCTTCTTCGATATTCACGCTGTAGCCCGACATGGGTTCTCCTCGCCAGTTGGTGATACTCCAGGGATGGGACAGGCCCATTGTGTCCCGCACCTGTCTCCGACGGTCAAGGGCACCCGTCGCTGCCGACCTTGCTAGCTGTCCAGCAGCAGGGCACGAGCTTGGCGTACGTCATGATGCATTTGCTCGATCAGCGCCGGAACCCCTTCATACTTGACCATTCCGCGCAGCCGGGCAACGAACTCGACGGCGATCTCGACCCCATACAGCTCCAGATCAGTACGATCCAGCACGTACGCCTCGACCTGGCGCTCGATCTCATCGAAGGTGGGATTGGTGCCGACCGAGATGGCAGCCGGCCACCTGGTCGCGCCAGGCCGGTCCAGCCGGACGACCCAGCCGGCATAGACGCCATCGGCCGGTACCGCCCGGCCGGACGGCACCGGCACGTTGGCGGTGGGAAACCCGAGCTCCCGACCTCGCCGTGCACCCTGGACGACCACTCCGCTGAACCGGAACAGCCGGTCGGCCAGGACCGCGGCCCGCCCCACATCTCCGTCGACCAGGGCGTGGCGAATCAGCGTGGATGAGGTAGGTTCGGTATCGGCGGCGAGCAACGGAACACCGTCCACCTTGAACTGCCCGGTGCCAAGCTCGGTCAAGGTCTGGACGTCGCCGGAAGCCCGAAAGCCGAACCGGAAGTTCTCCCCCACCACAACCCGGGCGGGGTGCAGCGGCCGGATCACCTGGTCGACGAACTCCGTTGGGCTCCAGCTGGCCACCTCCGACGTGAACTCGACCACCACAACCTGGTCAACCCCCGCCTGCCTCAACAGCTGCTCGCGTCGCTCCAGGCTCGTCAGCAGCGGCGGGACCTGGTCCGGCCGTACGACCGACATGGGATGTGGCCAGAAGGTGACAGCGACCAGCTTTACCCCCGGCTCGGCCCGCTGGGCCGTCCGCAGCAGCTCGACATGTCCGCGATGCACGCCATCGAAGTTGCCGATCACGACAACCGACTTGCCCCCGTCACGAACCGCGCTGCCTCCTGCACCGCTCATCGAAGCCCGGACTCTCGTGGGGATGGTGGCTTAGTCATCGGATTGTCCTCCGCTTGCGTCTCGTCCGCTGGCTGGGTGTTGATGTGGTTCAGTCTGGCACTACACTTGTCGACCGAGGCTTGCAGGTCGGCCAGGTCAACGTCAGGTCAGCCGCCGAGCATCTTGATCTCAGGCAGGTGTGAAGACGGCCTCGGCTACTGCGTTGTTGCCGGAGGGCCGGTAGAGGGCGAGGAACTGACCTGACTCATCCATCAAGGCGGTCAGATCAGCAAGCACGGTGTCAGTTAGTCGCCGGCCATGGCGTACGTCTGTCACCTGGTGATCATCCAGAACGCGTACCGGGAAACACTTCCGGGCCACCTCGGCCATATCGATGATCTTCAAGTCGTCGCCCCCCTCGAGGCCTGAAGTTGACCGATCCAACCCGAACGGGCCAACCTGGGTGCGACGCAGCGCAGTGAGGTGGCCGCCGATGCCGAGCGCTGCACCCAGATCCCTTGCCAGGGCACGAATGTAGGTTCCTGACGAGCAGCCAACCTCGATGTTGAGATCGATCACCGCGACGCCGTCGACCTCGCCGTCGCGGACGTCAGTCACCTGGTAACGGGAAACCCGGACCGGCCGGGGCACAAGATCAACATCTTCCCCGGCCCGAACCCTGGCATAGCAGCGGACGCCGTTAATCTTGATCGCCGACACGCTGGTCGGCTTCTGCAGGATGTCACCGATGAACCGAGGAATCTGCTCCAGCACGACATCGTGGCTGACTCCCGCGGTACCGACCATCCGACTGATCTCCCCTTCGGCATCGTCGGTGACCGTGCTGATTCCCAGCCGGATGGTGCCGGTGTAGGACTTCTCGGTCAGCATCAGATGGCCGAGCAGCCGGGTCGCCCGGTTAACCCCCACCAGCAGCACGCCGGTCGCCATCGGATCCAGCGTGCCGGCGTGCCCAACCTTGCGGGTGCCGACTAGACGCCGCACCCGCCCGACCACCTGATGTGAGGTCCAGCCGGCCGGCTTGTCAATCACCAGCACGCCGGAGGTGGCCGGATCGACTGGGCGAGTGTGCTGGCTCATTCAGCAGCTGACTCCCTCTCATCACGGGCTGGGTCATCGTCAGCGTGGTCATGACCAGCATGCCCATCATCAGGCTCCTCGTGAACGGCGAGGTCGTCATCCGGATGCCTGTACGGATCAGCTTCACCGGCATACTGAGCCGAGGCCGCCCGCTCGGCCACGGCCGCGTCGCCTGACCGGGCCGCCGCCAGCAGATCCTCGATCTGCTTGGCGGACTCCGGAACCGTGTCCGGGATGAACGCCAGCGTCGGCGCATACCGCAAGCCCAGCTGCTTGCCAACCCGAGACCGGATCAACCCCTTCGCCGACTCCAGCGCAATCTGACTCGCCTTCTGCTCCGCGTCATTACCAAGCACGGTGTAAAAGATGGTCGCCTCGCGCGTGTCTCCCGTTAGCGACACATCGGTGATGGTGACAAACCCGAGCCGCGGATCCTTGACCCTGCGCTCCAGCATCTCGGCCACAATCATCTTGATCTGATCAGCCAACTTCAATACCCGAGGCGATGCCATTCCGCTTCCTCTCTGGCCCTTCCCGGCCCACCGGTGAGGTGACTAGCGAGCGGGGACCGGCCCACCGCTCAGACGCATCACGCCCGAGCTTTTTCACGCATCTCGTACGTCTCGATCACGTCTCCCGTCTTGAGGTC
>JBBSQO010000384.1:0-2796 GCA_038244025.1 Propionibacteriales bacterium | reverse complement strand
TGCAGCCCACCCTAAAGTGTGCCACTGACAGTCCGGAGGGAGCCTCGTCCGATGCTCGACCTTCGCTGTTCCTTGCAGTGCGGGGATGACTTGTCTGGTCCCTGGTCTGCTGGGTACCGGTGAGGAAGGTCGCGATAGTTGCGTACGAACGGTTGCGGCTCAGGTCCTGTTGGTTGAGCCCACAGCCGACGGGACCGCTGCCTGCTGGAGTTGCGAGCCGTTGCCTGGACACTGACGATGCCGAGGTGAGTGACGAGGGATCCACAGCCTACGGTGACGACCACCCTGGGCAGGACCTGGGTCGGTTGAGGTTGCCCGGCGAACAGCTGGCTCGCGACCAGCAGGATGATGAGTTTCTCGGCCTGGTCGATCGTCTGCGGAATGACCATCAGTGCTGGCCGTATTTCTGGGGCGCCTCGGCAGATAAGGGCGAGCGAGCGGGACTCAGAGAATCCCGAAGCGCTCCAGGTGATAAACGAGATCAAGAGTCAAGGGCAGGCGTTTCAGCTCCTCGACGCTGAACCAGCCAGCGTCCGCCGCGTCATCCCCTGGGCAGATCTCTCCGGACACCACGTGCGCCAGGAAGTCGTGTACCTCAAAGGTTTCATCTGGACCATTGGCAATGTCGAGCCTTCCCAGCTCGCGTTCGACAGACACCACCAAGCCAGTTTCCTCCGCGGTCTCCCGGATTGCTGTGTCCTGCAGGAGTTCCCCCTCCTCGGCATGGCCACCCGGGATGGTCCAACGTCCCGCCTGAGGTGGATGTGCCCGGCGCACCAGCAACAACTCGCCCCGATCGTTCTGCACCACCGCGCCCGCTGCCCGTGTCCTCACGGCAAGGCCGATCGGCCTAATGTCTTTGCCATAAGCATCATTATGGCCGCTTTGCGCACGCGCGGGTTTGAGGCACACATTGGGGAGACCAAGTCCCGTCCCGCGACGCTGCGCCGGAGGCTGCTGTTGGACGGTCCGCGTATTGCCGGCTCCGGCGGGAGCCGGAAAAGAGTATCGTGAACACAACCAATGGAGGCAATGATGACTGATCCCAAGAGTTTGCCCGAGAGCGATCCGCTCCGGCACACGATGCAGATCCGGGGGCGGCTGGGCGATCTGGCAGAGCACCTGCGCGAGGATGTCCGCAAAGTGGATGATCTGCGGGCCAAGGCGCTGTTCGAAACCTCAGCGGAGGTCCTGCTCGGACTGCAGAAGGCCTTCGCCGACTATGAAGCGGGCGACGAGGACGCCTGGAAATGAGAGCTCAGGCCAGCGCGTCGAGCTTCTGGGTCACCTGAGCGACGGAGGGGTTCGTCAATGCCTGACCGTCACTGAACATTAGGGTTGGTTGGCACGGTCTGGTTGCCGTGGTTGGCTTTCTCGACGACCTGTGCGGCGTCCGGCTGCTTCTCGATGTTGACCTCGTCGAAGGTGATCCCCTCGCGATTAAGCTGGGACTTCAGCCGGTGGCAGTAGCCGCACCACGAGGTGGTGTACATGGTGAACGCGCTCATGCTGGAACAACGTGACCGGAGGATGCGGTATTCCACCCTCCGGCCAGACAGCAGCTGAGGTTTTCCGCGGCGGGTAACCCGCATTTTCTCCTGGCAGTGGGCGGATAGGGCTGCCGATGGGGCCCCAGCGCTGACTGGCAGGAGAAAATGAGGGAACCCCCCGGTGTGGAGTCGGACGGCGGCGCCAACGGCCGGTCACGATGTCAGAGCTCCCGGTTAGGGTGGGCGGGTGCTTCTATCCGGTGATCCCGAGCAGCTGCTGGTCGCGCTCGACCCCGAGCAGCGGGAGGTGGCGACCACGCTGCAGGGCTCGTTAGCAGTGGTGGCCGGTGCCGGCACCGGCAAGACCAGGGCCATCACGCACCGGATCGCCTATGGGGTGGCGACCGGCGTCTACCGGCCGACGTCGGTGCTCGCGGTGACCTTCACCACCCGGGCGGCGGGGGAGATGCGCGGTCGGCTGCAGCAGCTCGGCGCGTACGGTGTCCAGGCTCGTACCTTCCACTCTGCCGCGCTGCGTCAGGCTCAGTACTTCTGGCCCCGGGTGTACGGCGGTGAGCTACCAGCCGTGCTGGACAACCGGATGTCCCTGGTGGCTGAGGCCGCATCGCGGCTCCGGCTCAGCGTGGACACCGGCAAGCTGCGCGACCTGGTCGGGGAGATCTCCTGGGCCAAGGTCAGCAACGTCTCTGCCGACGACTATCCCCGGCTGGCCGGCCGGCTAGGCCGCAAGTTGGCCTCCTACGATGCCGAGACGGTCGGCCGGGTGTTCTCCTCCTATGAGCAGGCTAAACGGGATCGGGGGCGGATCGACTTCGAGGACATCCTGCTCTGCGCTGCATCCCTGATCGCGGAGCATCCGCAGGTCGCCGACGAGGTTCGACACACCTATCGGCACCTGGTAGTCGACGAGTACCAGGATGTCAGCCCCCTGCAGGAGGCGCTGCTGACCTTGTGGCGTGGTGATCGGCATGACATCTGCGTGGTGGGTGATCCGGCGCAGACGATTCACTCCTTTGCCGGCGCCCGGGCGTCTTATCTGACCGACTTCGCCAAGCGCAACCCGGGTGCCACAGTGGTGCGGCTAGTGCGCGACTACCGCTCCACCCCGCAGGTCGTCCGGGTTGCCAATGCCGTGATGCTCTCGGCCAGCCGGGTCGATCAGCCGGACGATTCTCGGTCGGGTGGCTTGGCGCGACCCGCATCGACGGCACCGGCGGGCCTCCTCGATGAAGCAACGCCACCCCAACTGGGTGCCGTCCAGCTGCAGGCCCAGCGCCCGGCCGGT
>JBBSQO010000383.1:0-2802 GCA_038244025.1 Propionibacteriales bacterium | reverse complement strand
GTCACCGGGGCGTCCCGGCGCCGGATCTGAACCCGTCATTGCCTCGGTCACCATCGTCTGACCGTCGAGGAGCCGAAACTTCAGCATCGGCAGGAAATAACTCCGGTCCTCCCCGGAGGAAGAACGGCTATGAACATAGCGAAGATCGGTGATCTGGCCGGCGACGACCGCTGAACGACGGTCGAACTCCCGGGCCCGGCGCGCCCCGCGTGATGCCCAGATGATCACCGCCAGTCCGGCCAAGGCGAAGGTGATGCCCAGCACCAGCATCAGCGCCAGCGGGATGTGCATCCCTGCATTCTGCCGCACCTCAAGGTCGCCGGGGCCGATTGGGTGAGATGCCAGGCACGGGACCGGAGAGAAGGACCGGGACCTTAGCCGGTGATCAGCACCACCAGGTGGCGCGGACCGTGGACGCCCTCGATCCGGTTGAGCTCGATGTCACTGGTGGCGCTCGGGCCGCTGATCCAGGTCAGTGGCCGGACGGGATCCAGCTGCTGGATGGCCTCGGGGATGCTGCCGACAATGCTGGCCTGGTCAACGACACACACATGCAGGTCCGGCACCAGCGAGATCACTCGACGTCCCTGTCCCGGTCCGGCATCCAGTACGATGGTCCCGGTCAGGGCAACACTTACCGCGCTCGAGGTGATCACGGCGTGGACCGAGTCCAAATCGGTGGCAGACAGCGAGCCGTCGTCGTGCAGTACCTGGCAGGTGACGGTGGTGAGCCACTCCGAAGGTAGATCATTGGGCACCACAGCGCTGGTGACCTGGTACTGCCCAAGCACCGAACCAATCGTGCCGGACAGCGCTGAGCGCTCGATCACCCGGACGGCCGCGTGGTAGTCGGTGATCCGCTCCACCAGCAGCGCGGTCAGGTCGGTACCCGCGGGCAGCTGTCGGTCGTAGTCACGCGGCACCTCAGGAGACCGGGCCCCGGCGATAGCCTGCCGGACACTGGTCAGGACACGTTCCCTGCTGCCCATTACTGCTCACCGTCTTGGCCTGGCGGCCCGGGGTTGTGATCATCGTCTGACGGCCGACAATCTTCCCGGGCATCGGCGCGCTCCCCCCAGGCGCGGAACGACTCCGCCGGGAGGTCGGGAATCCGGCGGCTCCGGGTCCAGCCACCCAACATTCCGGGCAGCCAGCGGACGTACCGGACGATCCCGCGGCCCCAGCCGGCCAGTCGCTGTGCGGTCGCCAGCCGACGCGAGTTCGAGAATGTCCAGGCCGCCGCCGCCATCCCGAGCGATTCCTGCGACGGCAGGTGGTGCGAGGCCACAACCGCGGCCCGCTGGTCGATCAAGACCGTCGGGATGTCAATCGCCACCGGACAGGCCTCATAGCAGGCGCCGCACAGGCTGGAGGCGAACGGCAGCGCGGCATCGTGGGGATCGGTGACCCCGTGCAGCAGCGGGTTGAGGATGGCACCGATCGGGCCGGGATAGACCGAACCGTAGGCGTGACCACCGACCCGCTCATAGACCGGGCAGACGTTGAGGCAGGCCGAGCAGCGGATGCAGCGCAGCGCCTGCCGACCCACCTCGTCGGCCAGCGCGCGAGTGCGGCCGTTGTCGATCAGGATGATGTGGGTTTCCTGCGGCCCGTCGCCGGGCGTCACGCCGGTCCACATCGATGTGTACGGGTTCATCCGCTCTGCGGTGGATGAGCGGGGCAGAATCTGCATGAAGACCTCGAGATCGTCGAAGGTCGGTATCAACTTCTCGATGCCCACCACGGAGATCAACACATCGGGCAGCGTCAGGCACATCCGACCGTTGCCCTCGGACTCGAGGACCACCAGGGTCCCGGTCTCGGCAACCGCGAAGTTGGCGCCGGAGAAAGCCACCTTGGTGGACATGAACTTCTCCCGCAGATGCAGCCTCGCCGCCTCGGCCAGCCGCTGCGGGTCCGAGGTCAGGTCATCGGGCGCAGGTCGACCGACGTCCCCCATCCTCTCGGCAAAGATGTCCCTGATCTCGTCGCGGTTGCGGTGGATCGCCGGCACCAGGAAGTGACTCGGGGAGTCGCCACCGAGCTGGACGATCAGCTCGGCCAGGTCGGTCTCCCAGGCGTTGACGCCGGCTTCCTCAAGTGCCTCGTTGAGGCCGATCTCCTGGGTGGCCATGGACTTGACCTTGATCACGTCACTGACGTGGTGGGCCTTGACCAGCTCGACCCCGATCCGGCAGGCCTCGTCAGCGTCGACGGCCCAGTGCACCGTACTGCCGGCGGCGGTTGCTGCCGCCTCGAACTGCTCCAGATAACGGTCCAGGTGGGCTAGCGTCTCATCCTTGATGCCGGCCGCGGCCATCCGCAGCTCCTGCCAGTCAGCCATTTCGCCGACGGCTGTCAGGCGCTTGGCGCGGATGGTCGCGGTGGCGTGGCCGAGGTTGCGTCGCAGCTGGTCATCGGCGAGGGCAATCTTGGCCGCCTCCGGGAAGGTGGGCATGCCGAGGAAGGCGGCTTTCGGGTCCGGGTGCAGTCCTGGACCTGGGTCGACGATGGTGCCGGCGTGAGTGCCGGAACGGGCCGGCAGGGGCGGACGAGGCATCAGACGCTCGCCAGGATCTCGGCCAGGTGGATGGTGCGCACTGGCGCCTTCTCCTTGCTGGCAATGCCCTGCATGTGCATCAGGCAGGAGGCGTCGGAGGCGCACAGATATTCCGCCTCGGTCTCGACCGCGTGGGTGACCTTGTCCACACCCATGGCGCTGGAGGTGTCGGCGTTCTTGAGGGCGAAGGTGCCGCCGAAGCCGCAGCACTGATCTGCCTCGGGCAAGGTGCGCAGCTCCAG
>JBBSQO010000382.1:0-2809 GCA_038244025.1 Propionibacteriales bacterium | reverse complement strand
GGTGACCTCCTCCAGCAGCTCCATCCGCTCGTCGTACTCGATGCCCTCAGCCTTCATCGCCGCCACCGCCTCCCCTTTGGCCATGTTGGTCTGGGCGGCAATCACCTGGCGGGGATCCTCCAGGGTCGACTCGATCACCGAGACCACGTCGAGGGGATAGGTCGGAGACTCCGCGTCCAGCAGGTCCAAGGTGGCGACGGCCAGCGGCGACAGCGGCTGGTCCAGGGCAAAGTTCGGTTGCAGCTCGACGGTCAGTCGGACCGTCCGGCCGTCGGCATCCGGTTCGGTCAGCCGCTGCACCACACCGCCGGCCAGCAGCCCCCGCGACATCGCCAGCGCCCGCCGGATGTGGCGACGCTGCTTCTCCGCCGGCTCGTGGTTGTCGGTCAGCAGCCGCCGCATGTTGGCGACCGGGTCGCCGGGCCGGGCGATGACATTGAGCAGCATCGAGTGGCTGACCACAAAGCTGGAGGTCAGAGGTTCCGGGTCGGCGGCGACCAGCCGGTCGAAGGTGGACCTGGTCCAGGTCACGAAGCCCTCCGGCGGCTTCTTCCGCTGGATTCGGCGCAGCTTCTTCGCGTCGTCGCCGGCCTTCTTGACCAGCCGGGCGTTCTCCACCTCATGGTCGGGCGCCTGGACCACCACGGTGCCGAGGGTGTCGAAGCCGGGCCGCCCGGCCCGGCCGGCAATCTGGTGAAACTCCCGCGCCCGCAGGTGCCGGGTCCGGACCCCGTCGTACTTGGTCAGCCCGCTGAACACGACCGTCCGGATCGGTACGTTGATGCCGACCCCCAGCGTGTCCGTACCACAGATCACCTTGAGCAGCCCGGCCTGGGCCAGCGTCTCCACCAGCCGGCGGTAGCGCGGCAGCATGCCGGCATGGTGGACGCCGATGCCATGGCGGATCAGCCGTGAGAACGTACGCCCGAAACCGGCGGCGAACCGGAAGTCGCCAATCATCTCCGCGATCGCGTCCCGCTCGGCCCGGCTGGCGATCGGCAGGCTGGACAGTGCCTGCGCCCGCTCCAGCGCCTGGGCCTGGGTGAAGTGCACGACATAGACCGGAGCCTGGTTGGTGGCGAGGAGCTCCTCCAGGGTCTCGTGGATCGGCGTGCAGACATAGGAGAACAGCAGCGGTACCGGACGCTCTGTCGAGCGGACCACCGCGGTCCGGCGGGAGTTCCGGCGAGTCAGGTCCGCCTCGAACCGCGACATGTCACCGAGGGTGGCCGACATCAGCACGAACTGCGCCCGGGTCAGCTCCAGCAGCGGGATCTGCCAGGCCCAGCCGCGGTCCGGTTCGGCATAGAAGTGGAACTCATCCATCACCACCAGCCCGACGTCGGCGGCCGGGCCTTCCCGGAGTGCCTGGTTGGCCAGTACCTCCGCCGTGGCAGCAATGATGGGCGCACCTGGGTTGACCGCGGCATCCCCGGTCAGCATACCGACATTCTCCGCTCCGAAGGTTTCGCAGAGCGCGAAGAACTTCTCCGAGACCAGCGCCTTGATCGGCGCGGTGTAGAAGCTGCGCTGCCCGCGGGCCAGGGCGGCGAAGTGGGCTCCGGTCGCCACCAGGCTCTTGCCCGATCCGGTTGGGGTGGCGAGGATGACATTAGCCCCGTCGACGATCTCGATCAGCGCCTCCGTCTGGGCCGGATAGAGCGTCAGCCCGTGCTCGGTGGCCCAGGTCTCGAACGTGTCATAGAGCGCATCCGGGGTCGGGTCGGCCGGGACCCGGGCGGTCAGCGGAAGTGGCAAGTCGGGCGGCATGATGCTCCCATCGTGCCGGATCGGCCCGCTGTCACCAAGAAATCTGATTCCGGAGCGCATAACCTTCCACCCGGGTCGGGGCTGAGCGTGAAAGCGCCCAGGCCAACGCCATAAGCGCTCCGAAATGAGCAAAGAGATAACTCCGTCAGCACCGCTCTTGCGACCGGACCGCGGGCATCCGTGCCGGCCAAGCCCTGCCGCAGCCGCTGCCGGTAACGAATGTAACGATTTGGACATGGAACCGTCCATCCGAGCGACAGCATGACAACGTTGTCGCAGACTGGTGCGTGGCTCGGCAATGCACAGCTGATTGTGGGTGCATTGCCGGGTCACGCCAATGACAAAGCCGCCAGAAATGGGGAGGAGCGCGATGCCGATGACCCGCCGCCCCGGACTGAAGGATGTCGCTGTGCATGCCGGGGTCAGCATCAAGACGGTCTCTCGGGTCGTTCATGCCGAAGCGTCGGTCCTGCCCGAGACCAGGGAGAAGGTCGGCCGCTCGCTCTCCTATCTCGGCTACGTGCCCAATACGATGGCCCGCATCCTGCGGTCCGGGATCGCCGACACCATCGGCGTGGTGGTCGACACGATCGCCGATCCCTTCTTCGCCGCGCTGGTGAGCTGCATCGAGGAGAGAGCACTCTCCGACGGGCTGGGCGTCATCTTCGCCAGCACCGGCTTCGACCCTGGGCGCGAACAGGATCAGCTGCTCCGCCTGACGGGCCAACGCGTCCGGGGTATCGTGCTGGCCCCGGTTGCGCTGGATCACCACTACCTGGAGCGCCACCGATCAACCACACCGGTCGTAATGATCGACCGTAGCCGGCCGGGCTTCGACTCGGTCGTCGTTGACGACCTCGAGGCAACCAGGGCGGCCGTCGAGCAGCTGGTCCGACGGGGCCACAGCCGGATCGCGTTCGTGGGCAAGGACGGCCGCTTCAGTACGACGATTCAGCGGCATCGCGGGTATCAGCAAGCGGTCGTGGATCACGATCTCGGGCTAGACCCGGCATTGGCCCCCGACTCGATGGCAGAGGTC
>JBBSQO010000381.1:0-2825 GCA_038244025.1 Propionibacteriales bacterium | reverse complement strand
TCCGCTGACGAGCGACGATGCCCGGTTGTAGACCGTCTTCGAGTCCGTGGCAGCCGGCAGACCACGGCGAGGCGACCCAGTACGGAGCCGCGAGATCATCATCCCGACGGTGATCCGTCCACCGCGCCGCCCGGCCCGTCCCCGGCCCGGCCAGTGCGACTCCAGCAACGCACCGCTCGACGTCGGTCAGGTCATGTGGATCACGCGTAACGTGTTTTTATCAAACTCAACGCCATCGATTCACCGAAGACGGCCTAGTCGGTGACGCTCTTGGGGACCTGCAAATCGCTGTGCGCGATCTCCTCGATCGACACATCGCGGAAGGTGAGCACCTTGGCACTCTTCACGAATCGGGCCGGCCGATACATGTCCCAGACCCAGGCATCGCCCATCGAGACCTCGTAGTAGACATCGCCACCCTCGGTCCGCACCTTGAGGTCGACCACATTGCACAGATAGAAGCGACGCTCGGTCTCCACGGCGTAGGTGAAGATGCCCACCACGTCCTTGTACTCCCGGTACAGCTGAAGTTCGAGCTCGCTCTCGTACTGTTCCAGATCCTCGGCGCTCATATCGGCATCGCTCGCCACGAGGACTGGTGGTCGCTCCGCTCCCCGTCATTCAACGGCGAGGTCTGGTGGCCGCTCCGCTCCCCGCGCCCAAACCGTGAGGTCCGGTGATGGTTACGTTGGTGCATCTTCATGACGAAGGAACTCTAGCCGCTCGGAGCACGTTCACGTAACGCATCCGATGCGTGGGGCACGGACCATAGCAGTCCAGTCGTTCCTGATGCAGTTCGGTGCAATAGCCCTTGTGGGTGGCGAACTCATACTCCGGCCACTGTTGATGCAGCTGGGCCATGAGCCGGTCCCGGGTGACCTTGGCGATCACCGACGCCGCTGCCACACAGGCGGCCACCCGATCACCCTTCCAGATGGCCAACCCTGGCACCCCGAGACCATCAACGCTGAACCCGTCGGTGAGTACGTACGTGGACTGTACGTCGAGTCGCAGCAGGGCTCTGCGCAGCGCGCTGATGTTGGCTACATGCATGCCCAGCTGGTCGCATTCTCCCGGCTCGACGCTGACCACTGACCACGACACCGCCTTGGTGATGATCTCGGCGTAGCACCGCTCCCGCTGACTGGCCGACAACAGCTTCGAGTCGCGCAGCCCAGTGATCTGCCGCGACTTGGCATCGGACAGGATCGCGGCTGCGGCGACCAACGGCCCAGCGCAGGCGCCCCGCCCGGCCTCATCGGCACCCGCGACCGGCGCCAGCCCAGCTCTCTTCAGGGCCCGTTCATAACCGTAGAGCCCGCTGTTTCGGCGCACCGCGACGCCACCTGGCTCAGCCATCAGCAGGTCACGCCCGCAGGCTTGATCACCGCTTGCGCCGGCGCCGGCTTTGCCGGTGGTGGCACCTTGGCGAAGGTGTCTGGCACCTTCAGCAGTCGGGCCCGGTCAAACGGCGCCACGATGGCGAAGGCAGGCCCGACCACCTCGTCGATCGGCACGAAAGCGATAGCGCCCTTGGGCTGGTCCACTGCCAAATCCGATAGGTGACACCTGGAGTCGGCGCTGGCATTGCGGTGATCCCCCATCACAAAGATCCGGTCCTTCGGCACCACCACCTCAAAGTCAATGTCAGACGGGTCGACCTGGCTACCGTCCGGACCGGTGTAGAGATAGGACGTCTCGGTCAGTGGCTGGCCGTTCACGGAAATCCGGCCTTCGGTGTCGCAGCACTTGACCCGGTCCCCTGGC
Source organism: Propionibacteriales bacterium (assembly GCA_038244025.1). Lineage (GTDB taxonomy): Bacteria > Actinomycetota > Actinomycetes > Propionibacteriales > Propionibacteriaceae > Microlunatus. The sequence continues at coordinate 1,058 of JBBSQO010000381.1, read as the reverse complement.
AGGCCGATCACCCGCTTGATCAGGTGACCGGTGCTGGTGTCCGGGAGAACCCCGACGAACTCCAACGCCTGCCCAAGGGGACCCCGCTCGTCGGCTTGGGTGTCACCGAGCCAATGCCCCGGATCCTCGAACACCACCACACTGCCGCGGTGGAAGTCGGTGATCTTCTGGACCACCACCCGGTCACCGATCATCAGCGTATTTTCCATCGAACCCGAGGGGATGAGAAACATCTGGCCGACGAAGGCGCGCAGCAGTGACGAGACGATGATGGCGCCGACCACCACGATAATGAGTTCCCTGGCCAACGAACCGACCTTCGCCGAGGCCGTGTGTTCGGACTCGGGTGCCTTGCGGCTCAACAGTTCGCATCCGGTCCGGCATCGACAGCGGCAGCCGCGATGGGTTTCTTTCCGGGCGGCACCGCATCGAAGGTCGGTGGGATGGGTAGTCGATGGGCGCGGTCCACTGGCCAGACTACGGCGAGCGCACGCCCGACAGCGAGTTTCAACGGCACGAATGCATTATCCCCCCTGGCCCGGCCTGCTTCAGAATCCTGTGGGTGGCCGCGCGAGTCACGTCTGGAATCGCGGTGATCACCGAGGACGAACATCCTCCCGGCCGGCACCACCACGTCGAAGGTGATCTTCGACGGCCGCAGATGCTTCGAGAAGGACAGGTGCTCGAAAGTATGCTCGACTGGGCCATCGGGTTGGGACATCCGCAGCCAGCCAGCGTCGGATCAGCCAACGGTGTGGTCGCGCTTTTCCTTAATCTTGGCTTTCTTGCCGCGCAGGCCCCGCAGATAGTAGAGCTTGGCTCGCCGGACATCACCGCGGCGGTCTACCTCGATCTTGTCGACGATCGGGCTGTGCAGCGGGAAGGTACGCTCCACGCCAACACCAAAGCTGACCTTGCGTACAGTGAAGGCCTCCTGGATGCCACCGGCAGTACGTGAGATCACCACGCCGGCAAAGACCTGGACCCGTGAACGGGTACCTTCTACAACCTTCACGTGGACCTTGATGGAGTCACCGGGGCGGAAGTCGGGAAGGTCG
>JBBSQO010000380.1:0-2834 GCA_038244025.1 Propionibacteriales bacterium | reverse complement strand
GGGGGAGTGCGTACGATGTCTGGTGCCGATCGAGGACCAGCTCGAGATCGATATCCAAGAGCTGTTCGTCTATCCCGGTAGCGAGGCAGCAGAGGACGAAGCCAGCAGGCTGGAGGGAGATCTGATCGACCTCGAACCCATCCTGCGTGACGGTGTGGTGCTCGACCTGCCCTTCCAACCGCTGTGCTCAGCAGACTGCCAGGGATTGTGCCCCGAATGTGGTGCCGATCTCAACGCAGATCCTGATCACAACCACGGGGAGCCAGTCGATCCGCGCTGGGGGGACCTTGCCTCCTGGCACGGTCGCCAGCCTGACTAGGGTATGACCTGCACACACCAAAAGTTGACCTGCACAAACTAAAGAGCCTGCATGATCTGCAAGCACGTATCTAAGGAGTTCACCGTGGCCGTTCCGAAGCGGAAGATGTCCCGCAGCAATACCCGGCACCGCCGTTCCCAGTGGAAGGCAACTGCCCCCGTCCTGGTGACCTGCGCCAATCCTGCCTGCCGTCAGAAGCACCTGCCGCACACCGCCTGTGCTGCGTGTGGCCAGTACGGCCCGCGCGGGGCGCGCCGCCAGGTCCTCGAGTCCTGAGGTGACCGGGGCGGTGGCGGACCGCTTCACCATGCTGGACGTGCTTGAGCAGCTGGAGCTCCAACTAGATCCCCCGCTGCTTGAGCGTGCCCTGATGCATCGCTCGTATGCGTACGAACACGGTGGCCTGCCCACCAACGAGCGGCTGGAGTTTCTTGGTGACTCGGTGCTTGGGGTGGTGGTGACCGAGCACATCTTCACGATCCATCCGACCCTGTCCGAGGGGCAGCTGGCCAAGCTCCGGGCGGCCGTGGTCAACTCCCACGCCCTGGCTGGGGTGGCTCGTGATCTGGACCTGGGCGCAGCCGTACGGCTTGGCCGTGGCGAGGAGGCCACCGGCGGGCGGAACAAGTCCTCCATTCTCGCCGACACGATGGAGGCAGTGATCGGGGCGATCTTCATCGACCATGGGATCGACGCCGCCAGAGTGTTCGTTCATCACCTCTTTGACCCGCTGCTGGCGCGGGCCGCAACCCTCGGCGCCGGCCTCGACTGGAAGACCAGCCTGCAGGAGATCTGTTCGGCGCATTCGCTGGGCACTCCCAAATATCAGGTGACGGAGTCCGGACCTGATCATGAAAAGAGCTTCGAGGCCACGGTCTCGGTCGGGGCCCGCTCGTTTGGGCCGGGCATCGGGACCAACAAGAAGCAGGCCGAGCAGCAGGCTGCCGAGCTCGCGTTCGCCGCGCTGACGGCAGGGCTGACCGGTGCCCAGGCCGCCGAAACTGTCGACCGCGCCGCCGGCTCGGTGGTTGATGGCTTGGCCGCCGACTTGGCGAGCACGCCGATCAAGACATCATCGGATGCCGGAACTCCCTGAAGTCGAGGTCGTCCGCCGGGGACTGTCTGGTGGAATCAGTCAACGCACCATTGCTCGCGTCGAGGTGCTGCACCCGCGCCCGGTTCGTCGGCATCTGGGTGGCCCGGACGACTTCGTCGCCCAGCTACGTGGTCGGACCTTCGCCGAGCCACGCCGACGCGGAAAGTATCTGTGGCTGCCGTTCGATGATGGTGATGCCCTGCTGGCACACCTGGGTATGAGTGGCCAGTTCCGGGTCGACGCTGATGGCCTACCTGACCCGGTGAACACCAGAATCCGGTTCGTGTTCGACGATCATGGTCCCGAGCTGCGCTTCGTCGACCAACGGATGTTCGGTGGCTTGTCGCTGGCCCTGGATGGTGCCGAGCTGCCGGTCGAGATTGCCCACATCGCCCGGGACCCTTTCGACCCCGAGTTCGACCGCGACGCCGTCGTACGAAAGCTGCAGAAGAAGCGAACCGGCATCAAGCGTGCTCTGCTGGACCAACAGCTGGTCTCCGGCATTGGCAATATCTACGCCGACGAAGCGCTGTGGCGAGCCCGGCTGCATTACGCCCGGGCGACCGACTCGCTGCCCAGGAAGGCAGCCGTCGAGGTCCTCGATCAGGCAGCCCGGGTGATGACCGACGCGTTGGGTGAGGGCGGCACCTCCTTCGATTCGCTTTATGTCAATGTCAACGGCTCCAGTGGCTATTTTGATCGTGCGCTGGCCGTCTATGGGCGTCAAGACCTGCCATGCTCGCGCTGCGGCAGCCCGATCCGTCGCGAGCCGTTCATGAACCGCTCGTCCTACCGCTGTCCACGCTGCCAGCGGGTGCCACGACACGTCCGCTGGTAATCGCTGCGGTCGACCCGATGGCTGGAAAGTTACTGCCTGGAGGTTGCGACTTTCATTGAGCGTGTCAGGGTAGACAGATGGCGCGTCGATGGTTTTCGGTCACCGTGGAACTACTGGGCGGCCGGGGTGAGCAGCTGTGGCCGTACCCGGGGCGGGTGTTCGTCGTCGGTCCGACTCATACGTTCGCGGATCTGGCGGAGGCGATCAGTACCGCCTTCGCACGTTGGGATTTTTCACACCTGTCGGTATTCACCCTGGCGGATGGCCGGCTGGTCACCGAGCAAGAGACCGGCGACGAGTTCGCCAGCTCGCCGGTCGGTCCGGTTCCGGCTGCCGCCTTGGACATCCAGACCACGAAGGTGATGAAGACCGTCGAGCGCGGCATGCAGTTCCGGTACGTGTTCGACCTGGGCGACGACTGGACGCATTGCTGCACGGTGGACAGTGCGCCGGTCGACCCGGAGCAGGTGCTCGGCATCGTCCCGGCGGTCATCTCGCCCTACGCCGTCCGCAAGGTCGGGCGCTCCTTCGCCCGCTCGGTGTTCGTCACCGGTGAGCGCTTCGACGCCGCGCGGGCGCTG
>JBBSQO010000379.1:0-2838 GCA_038244025.1 Propionibacteriales bacterium | reverse complement strand
AGGGCGGCAAGCTAGTGTACCGCCTCGATCGGGTCGATCGGTGCACGGGTGGCATCACAGAACTGGTCTCGATCCTCCCAGCCCACCGTCCACAGACCGAAGGAAAACTTGTCCGCCTGCGTGGGTATCGGTGTCATGGTGTCCTGCCTCTCGAATAGCCTTCTGATCAGCCTACGTCAGTCGGCGGCGATCTTTCGCCGTTCGGATCGGCCCCCGTTGCTGCGAGAGCCGATCGGGGAGGTAGATGGAAGTCATGAACTTTCGCTACCTCGGTCATTCAGGTTTGAAGATCTCAGAGATCACCTACGGCAACTGGTTGACCCACGGTTCCCAGGTAGAGAACGAGGTCGCCACCCAGTGTGTACGGGCAGCGCTGGATGCCGGAATCACGACCTTCGATACCGCCGACGTGTACGCGAACACCAAGGCCGAGACGGTCCTCGGCGACGCCCTCAAGGACGAGCGGCGTGAATCGGTAGAGATCTTCACCAAGGTGTTCGGCCCCACCGGGCCCAAGGGCCCGAACGACACCGGTCTCTCTCGCAAGCATGTCATGGAGTCCATTAACGGCTCGCTCGGCCGGCTACGGACCGACTATGTCGACCTCTACCAGGCGCACCGGTTCGACTACGAGACGCCGCTGGAGGAAACTATGCAGGCGTTTGCCGATCTCGTTCGGATGGGCAAGGTGTTGTACGTCGGCGTAAGTGAGTGGACCGCCGACCAGCTCCGGGCCGGCAGCAAGTTGGCAGCAGAACTTGGCTTCCAGCTGATCTCCAACCAACCGCAATACTCGATGCTGTGGCGGGTCATCGAGGGCGAGGTCGTTCCAACGTCGGAGGAGCTCGGCATCTCCCAGGTGGTTTGGTCGCCGATTGCCCAGGGGGTGCTGACTGGGAAGTACCAGCCGGGACAGCAGCCGCCGGCTGGTTCGCGAGCCACCGACGACAAGGGCGGGGCCGACATGATCGAGCGGTTCCTCAACGATGATGTACTGGCGCGGGTGCAGAAACTCAAGCCTGTCGCTGACCAGCTGGAACTGTCACTGGCCCAGCTCGCGGTTGCCTGGGTGCTGCAGAACGACAATGTCGCTACCGCCATCATCGGCGCATCCCGGCCCGAGCAGGTCCAGGAGAATGTGAAGGCGGCCGGCGTCGAGATTCCGGCGGAGCTGCTCGCCACGATCGACGGCGTGCTTGGCCCAGTGGTCGAGCGTGACCCGATGAAAACACTCGAGAGTTCGCCCAAGACCCGCGAAGCGTGAGCGTTCTGAAGGAGCCACTCATGCCCGTATTGTCTGTTCTGTTGATTGGTGGCACCGGAGTCATCAGTGCGGCCTGCGCCAGGCGCGCGGTCGAGGTCGGCATGGACGTGTTTGTGCTGAACAGGGGCACCTCCCAGGTACGACCGGCACCGGAAGAGGCCACGGCGCTGATTGCCGATATCCACGACATCGCGTCGACGCGCCAGGTCCTGGCGGGTCGCGAGTTCGACGTCGTGGTTGACTTTTTGGCGTTCACAGCCCACGATGTCCAGGCCCGGCTCGATCTTCTCCGCGGGCGGATGAGGCAGTACATCTTCATCAGCTCCGCCTCGGCGTACCAGACCCCGCCGGGCCGGCTGCCCATCATTGAGTCCACGCCGTTGCGCAACCCGTGGTGGCAGTACTCGCGAGACAAGATCGACTGTGAGGACCTGCTGGTGCGCAGGTACCGCGAGAATGGGCTGCCCGTCACGATCGTCAGGCCCTCGCACACTTATGACCAGACCATGCTGCCGTTCGAGGGCGGCTGGACCGTGGTCGACCGGATGCGCCGCGGCGCCGAAGTCGTCGTCCATGGTGATGGGACGTCACTGTGGACGCTGACCCACAGCAGTGATTTCGCCCGCGCATTTGTCGGTTTGCTGGGACATCCGGCGGCCATCGGGGACACCTTCCACATCACCTCCGACGAATGGCTGTCCTGGAACCAGATCTACCGGATCATCGCAGCTGCAGCCGGCGTTGAACCCAAGCTCGTCCATGTGCCCTCCGAGACCATCGCGGCAGCCGATCCTGACTGGGGTGCCGGGCTGCTGGGAGACAAGTCCCACTCGATGATCTTCGACAACGGGAAGGTCCGCTGCCTGGTGCCTGGCTTCACCGCCACGGTGCCTTTTGCCCAGGGCGCACGGGAAATCCTGGCCTGGTATCTCGCTGACCCGGCTCGGCAGCGGGTCGATGCAGCCATCAGCGCAACCATGGATGATCTTGTCGAGGCGGTTCGCACCAGCAGACGAAGTAAGGAGCGCGATGACGGCAGCTGAGATCTGGAACCTGATCCTGCTGCTGCTCACCATCTTCCTGATCGCGAACATCGTGCTGGCGGTGGTGACCCTGTTCCTGGAACGACGCGACGCATCTTCGTTGTGGGCCTGGATCCTGGTGATGATGTTCATCCCGGTACTGGGGTTCCTGCTCTATGTCTTCGTCGGCCGTCGGCTGTCGCGGGAGAAGATCTTCCATTTGCTCAAGTCACCGCAGGAACGAGGACCCCAGGCCCTGGCCGAGAGACAGCGGCTGGCGATCGAGTCTGGTGAGTTCCGGTTCGGGAACAAGGTGGTGGCCGAGTACTCCGACTTGGCGTACCTGCTGATGAATGACGGTGGGGCGCGGCTGAGCCAGGACAACGAGGTGCGGCTCTTTCACGATGGCCAGGCAAAATTCGATGCCCTCCTTGCCGACATCCAGTCAGCCCAAGACCATGTGCACCTGCTCTACTACATCTTCCGGGCCGACCAGCTCGGGATGCGGATCATCGATGCGCTGACCGAGCGGGCCGAGGCCGGGGTTGAGGT
>JBBSQO010000378.1:0-2850 GCA_038244025.1 Propionibacteriales bacterium | reverse complement strand
CCGCTCAGCTATCTGCTCGGCGCTCACCTCCGGCCCATCCGGCCGACCGGCCAAGAGCTCAGCCAGCGTGTGTTCCATCATGGTCGCCCCCGTTCACTGCCGGCCCGGCCTCATAGCGAGGCGTCGGTTGCCGCGTCCACCCGGTCCAGGTGACCCGCCTCGATTTCGTTCGCCTTCGTGAACATCCCGGTCAGGGCGAACAGCGCGGCGCCCAGCACCGCTCCCACAGCCAGAGAGTAGAGGCCGGCGTTGCCCCCGACGGTCTCATTGAAGTAGTCACGCATGTTGGGCGCCAGGAAGCCACCCAGGTTGCCCAACGAGTTGATCAGGGCGATCCCGGCGGCCGCGGCGTACCCGGTCATGTACTCGGTCGGCAGCGCCCAGAAGATCGGCTGCGCGGCCACGAAACCGACCGCCGCCAGCGACAGCCCCCCGATCGCCAGGACCGGGTGGCCGCTCAACGCACCCGAGATGACGATCCCGAAGGCGGTCGTCAGCAGCAGTACCGCGCCGATCAGCCGGTGCCGTCGGGTGCGATCCGCCAGGCCAGGGAAGAACGCGACCGAGATGAGACCGAAGACCCACGGAATGGCGGTCACCAGGGCGGCCGAGAACCCGAGCTTCTGACCGGTGATGGCCACGACCTGACTGGGCAGGAAGAAGGTCACCCCGTAGACCGCGATCTGGATGCAGAAGTAGATCAGCGCGAAGTACCACACCCGCCAGTTTCCGAGTGCGGCGAGCACCTTCTGTGGGCCGTGCCCCGAAACCTTCGCCTCGTCCTCAGAGTCCACCGTCTCTACCAGGGCCTGCCGCTGCTCGCTCTCCAGCCAGGTTGCGTCCTTCGGCCTATCCGTCAGGTAGAAGAAGGACCACACGCCCACCGCGATGGCCAGTAGGCCCTCGACCAGGAACATCCACTGGGTACCGCGCAGCCGGGCGACCCCATTGAGCTCCAGCAGACCGCCGGAGAGCGGGTTGCCCAGGATGCCGGCCAGTGCGATGCCCATGTAGAAGTAGCCGCGCGCCCGGTTCAGATGCCGGGCCGGGATCCAGTACGTGAGGAAGAGGATGACCCCGGGGAAGAAGCCTGCCTCGGTGACGCCCAGCAGGAAGCGCAGCAGGTAGAAGCTCCTTGGCCCTTGCACGAACATGAAGCAGGCCGCCACGATGCCCCAGGTCACCATGATGCGTGCCAGCCACCAGCGGGCCCCGACCCGGTGCAGGAGGATGTTGCTGGGAATTTCGAAGACGGCGTAGCCGACGAAGAACAGCCCGGCGCCGAAGGCGTACGCGCCGGCGCTGATGCCGAAGTCTGCTTCCCATTCCTGCTGGGCGAAGGCGACATTGCTGCGGTCGAGGAAGGCGACCACGTACATCAGCAGCAGGAAAGGAACCAACCGGCGGAAGACCTTCTTGGTCGCCTGCTCGCTCAGCTCGAAGCGACGCCGACTGGCAGCCGCGGCGGTGTCGGACATCTGTGTCTCCTCACGTTCGTTCTGGTCCTCAGGTCGTTCTGGTCCTCAGGTCGATTGAGTCATCCTCCCTTGCTGCCGTCAAGCTCAGTGCATGTGCTTGCCCCCGTCGATCTGCAGGGTGGCCCCGTTGATGTAGGCAGCCCCCTCGGAAAGCAGAAAGCTCACCAGCGCGGCGATCTCCTCCGGCTGGCCGACCCGGCCCAGCGGGATGCCGGTCGACATCGACACCTTGCGGTCATCGGTGAGCCGGCCGCCCATGATCTCGGTGTCGATCGGTCCGGGGGCCAGCACGTTCACGGTGATCCCGTACGGGCCGAGCTCGCGAGCGCCGCCATGACACATTCCAATCACCGCAGCCTTGGCCGTGGCGTAGACGCCCTTGGAGAACGTGCCACCGCCGTCGAAGGCGGTGATCGAGGAGGTGTTGACGATCCGGCCAACCCCTTGCGGGATCATCCGCGCCGCTGCGGCCTTGAGCATCAGGTATGAGCCGGTGACATTCACCGCCATCACCCGCTCGAACTCCGCTAGGCCGCACTCGTGCAGCGGGACCGGACAGGCGATCCCGGCCAGGTTGACCAGGCCGACCACCGGCGGCAGCTCGGCGTCGATTTGTGCGAACGCCTCCGTCACGGACGATTCCGAGGCGACGTCGGTCTGCACCGCGAGCAGGTCAAGGTGGCCTGCCTCCCGGAGCTCGGACTCCACGGCGGCCAGACCGTCGGCGTCAATGTCGACCAGCGCCACGTGCCACCCGTTCTCGGCTAGTATCCGGGCGGTCACTCGACCGATCCCGGCCGGGCCGCCGGCCCCGGTGATAACGGCGGTGCGCCGGTCGGGCAGTCGCGGTGCAGTTGGGGTGGAGGTTGTGGGGGACGTCATCCTTGCTCCTGGTTCACTCGGTGTCGCGGAAGGGATCTGATCTCAATTTGAAAAAGATCCTATAGGGTATCCGGAACGCATATTCGGCAGGATGATCGCTGAGTTTGGCTTCAACCACGCCGATATTGGCCTGCTTGGCACCGTGTTCTCCTGGACCTACGCGTTTTCCCAGCTGCCGGCCGGCTGGATTGTGGACAAGCTAGGTGTGCGCAAGGTCTACTTCCTGGCGCTGGCCTGCTGGAGCATTTCCACCGGCCTGATGGCCACCGGCCAACGGCTCTGGCACTGATTCCCTTCGTCGCCTCCCTCTGGCTGGTTATTGTCGTGATGACCCTTGCCAGGTCGTTCGTCTCCACCATGACGGCCGCGGCCTGCGCCATGCCCGGTGACATCGTGGACACCACCCAGGTGGCCTCGCTTGGCGCCATCCAGAACTTCGGCGGCTACTTCGGTGGCGCCTTCTCGCCACTGGTGGCCGGAGTCATCGTTG
>JBBSQO010000377.1:0-2853 GCA_038244025.1 Propionibacteriales bacterium | reverse complement strand
CAGCAGCTCATCGACCATCGGTGGCACCCAGTCGAACACTCGTCCCAGCGCTTCGAAGGCAGCAGCCGCCAGAGCCTGCCGCTGCCATTCCGCCGACAGCAGCACGATCGCAAGGCCGCGGGCGACCCGGGTGCCGGGCGGCAGGCGGGTGGTCATGGTGACCCTGGTCCGGGGCGAGGATGCGGCGACGACGTACGACCTGTCTCGCTGTGCGGGTGCATGACTGCGCGGAGCGCAGCGCGGCACCTGCGGTCGTGCTGCAGGGTGATGCTCCACACGCCGGAGGGTTCCTCGGGCGCCGATCCGCCGAGGCGGACTGGACTCTCTCGTCTCCATCGCCGCCGCATCGCCCCCACCCTAGTCAAAACTCTGGAAAGTTGACACCAGTCCGAATCAGCAATGCCGAGGCAGCCTGGGGCGGTCAGCCGCCGGCTGACTGACGTCAAGTTTTCAGGTTCAGGTCCAGGTCTAGTCTGGGTTTTGTGAGTGAAGACACTTTTGATGATCTGCTGGCTGCCAACCGCGAGTACGCCAAGTCCTTCGCCCTGGCCGGTTTCGATGGGATTGCCCACGCGGGCGTGGCCATGATCACCTGCATGGACTCACGGCTCGAGCCGCTGGAGATGATCGGTCTCAAGACCGGCGCGGCCAAGATCATCCGGAGTCCTGGCGGGCGGCTGACCGAGGACGCGCTAGTCGGCTGCATTCTCGGCGTCCACCTGCTCAAGGTGGATCGGATTCTGATCGTGCCGCACACCAAATGCGCCATGGCAGCCGGCGACGACGAGGCGCTGGCCATCGCGGTCCGTGATGCCACCGGTGCCGACCTCACCGGTATCCGGCTCGGCGCAACACCGGACCAGGAAGAAAAACTGGCCGAGGACGTGCTCCGGCTGCGGCAACACCCGCTGGTGGCCGGCCGGGCCAGGGTGGGTGGATTCCGCTACGACGTCGACACCGGGTTGCTGGCCCAGCTGCTCTGACATTGCTCACCACGTTGTCGGTCTGACCGACCTGGCTAGAGATCAGCTGTCGGACGTACCATCGTCACTCTTGCCCGCGTCACGCTTGTCGCTATGCCGGGGCGCGCTATCGAGGCTGTTCGCCGGTGTCTCCCCGACAATCGCATTGTGGCCGCTGCGCCAGAAGATGTAGCGAGCTCCTAGGTTGATCATGGTGGCCAGCCGGTTCCGGCCACCGAGCAGGTAGAACAGGTGCACCACGATCCAGAGCACCCAGGCAATGAAGCCCGTCAGCGGTGGCAGTCCCTTGACCTGTGCCACCGCCGAGTTCCGTCCGATCGTCGCCAGCATGCCCCGGTCGCGATAGTTGAACCGGTCGATGGTCCCGCCGCCCAGCTCTGCCTGGAGCAGCTTGGCCAGGTACTTACCCTGCTGGATGGCCGGTTGGGCCAGCTGCGGGAGAGCCCGGTCGCCGTCCTCGACGGCGATGTCACCGATGGCAAAGACCCGGCCCAGGCCCTGCACCCGCAGATGGTCACCGATACTGATTCGGCCACCTCGCCCCTGCGGGACGTCCCAGTCCTGCACCGTGTCATGCACCGTCACCCCGGAGGCCCAGATGACCATGCCGGCCGGGATGAAGTTGCCATCACCGTCCACTACCCCATCGTCTCGCACCTCCTTGACTGCCGTGTCGGTGCGGATGTCCACGCCACGCTTCTGCAACGACGTCCGGGCGTACGACTGCAGCGTCTCCTCGAACGGTCCCAGCAGTGTCGGCATCATCTCCAGCAGGGTGATATGGGTACGTTGCGGGTCCAGCTCGGGATAGGTGACCGGCATGTCGTTGTTGCGTAGCTCCGCGAGTGCACCGGCCATCTCAACACCCGTTGCGCCACCGCCGACGACCACGATCCGCAGGTCCCGGTCCTGGCCGTGGGCGGCCGCCTCCTCCAGGTGGGCAAACATCTCGTCCCGGACGGTCAATGCCTGGGACCGGGTGTACAGGGGCAACGCGTGCTCAGCGGCTCCCGGGATCCCGAAGAAGTTGGCGGTGACACCGGCCGCAATGACCAGGTAGTCGTAGGTTATGGACCCGCCGTCGCCGAAGCTGATCGTCCGGGCCTGATGGTCCATCCCGGTGACGGTGGCGTTGAGGAACCGGGCATTCTGCTGCCGGGACCGGATGGCGCGCAGGAACCAGGTAACATCGCCGGCGTTCAGCGTCGCACTAGCCACCTGGTAAAGCAGCGGGCTGAAGGTGTTGTACGTGTGCCGGTCAACCATGGTCACATCGACATCCAGCCGGCGGAGTGCCCGGACCGCACTCAGTCCGGCGAAACCGCCCCCGACCACCACCACGTGCGGACGATCACTGCTCACTGATGTGTTGTCAGCCATGAGGCGAGGGTACCCATCCAGCGGTCCCCACAAACCCCACCGGGAAATTCTTAGGCGTCGATCCGCTCGGCGTCCAGCTGGTAGGCGCCATCAACGATGAACTCCTTGCGCGGAGCCACCTCGTTGCCCATCAGGATTTCGAAGGTACGCTCCGCGCCGGCCGCGTCATCGACGGTGATCCGCCGGAGCATCCGATGCCGGGGGTCCATGGTGGTCTCGGCCAGCTGGCTGGCATCCATCTCCCCCAATCCCTTGTAGCGTTGAGGTTCGGAGAAGTTCAGCTTCTTCTTGGTCAGCTCCGCTGCCTTACGCTGGTACTCCGCATCGGAGTAGGTGTAGATGTACCTCTCCATCCCCTTTCGCGGGTTGCTCAGCTCGAACCGATGCAGCGGCGGCACGGCGGTGTAGACTCGGCCGGCCTCGACCATCGGCCGCAGGTAGCGGAAGAACAGCGTTGCCAGCAGGCAGCGGATGTGTGCGCCGTCGGCGT
>JBBSQO010000376.1:0-2862 GCA_038244025.1 Propionibacteriales bacterium | reverse complement strand
GGGGGCGACCTTGCTGGCCACCTCCCAGACGCTGCGGTCGAGATCACCGACCAGCCCGGCCTCGGTGCGGGTGATCCCGACATCCAGGCAGACCGCATCGGGCCTGATCATGTCGGCTCTGACGAGGCCCGGCACACCAGCCGCGGCCACCACGATGTCGGCTGCCCTGGTGTGCGCAACCAGGTCGCGGGTGCCGGTATGGCACAGGGTGACCGTGCAGTTCTCGCTCCGGCGCGTCATCAGCAGCCCCAGCGGGCGGCCGACCGTCGTCCCCCGTCCGATGATGCACACCTCAGCCCCGTTCAGCTCCACCCTATTGAGCCGGAGCAGCGCGATAATGCCGCGTGGCGTACACGGCAACGGGCCAGGCTCACCAAGCACCAGCCGGCCGAGGTTGGTCGGATGCAGCCCGTCGGCGTCTTTTTCGGGGTCCACCAGCTCAAGCGCCCAGTTGTCATCCAGCTGCGGTGGCAGCGGTAGCTGGACGATGTATCCGGTACAGGCTGGATCGGCGTTCAGCTCGGCAATCCTGGCTTCCAGCTCAGGTGGCCGGGTGTCGGCCGGCAGCTCCACCTGGAACGAGGCCAGCCCCACCTGGGCGCAGTCACGGTGTTTGCCGGCGACATAGGAGTGACTACCTGGGTCATCGCCGACCAGCACCGTAGCCAGTCCGGGCGTCATCCCCCGGGCCCTCAACGCAGCCACCCGAGTGGTCAGGTCAGCCTTGATTACGGCCGCCGCGGCCTTGCCATCCATCAGTTCGGCAGTCATTCTTGCCCTCCGTATCAGGATCGCCTTATCGGGATCATTCTTCTCGGGTTCGTCTTCTCGGGTTCGTCTTCTCGGGTCGTGAAGCTTTGGGTCATCGGTGCCGCGCCGCAGCACTCAATGAAAGAAGTGCCGGGTCCCGGTGACGTACATCGTCACCCCCGCGTCGTTCGCCGCGGCAATGACCTCCTCATCACGGATGGAGCCGCCCGGCTGTACGACAGCGCGGATGCCACCCGCCAGCAGGATCTGGAGCCCATCTGCGAACGGGAAGAAGGCATCGGAAGCAGCAACCGAACCACTGGCCCGGTCGGCGGCCCGCTCCACGGCCAGCCTGGCCGAGTCGACCCGGTTGACCTGGCCCATCCCAACGCCAACCGAGGCGCCGCCGCTGGCCAGCAGGATCGCGTTGGACTTGACCGCCCGGACTGCCCGCCAGGCAAAAGCCAGGTCGGCCAGCGTCGACTCATCCGCGGCCGCGCCGGAGACCAGCTGCCAGTTAGCCGGATCATCTCCATCGGCATCCACCGCATCCCTGTCCTGCATCAGCATCCCGCCCGAGATGGCCCGGGTCTCAACCCCGCCGCGCCGGGCCGGCTCAACCACCAGCAACCGAATGTTTTTCTTGGCAGCGAGAATCTCCACCGCACCGTCGTCGAAGCCCGGAGCCAGCACGACCTCGGTGAAGATCTCCGCAACCTGCCGGGCCAGCTCCACGCTGACGTTGCGGTTGGCCGCGACCACACCGCCAAAGGCCGAGACCGGGTCACAGGCATGCGCCTTGCGATGCGCTTCAGCAATGTTGACCCCGACCGCAATTCCGCACGGGTTGGCGTGCTTGATGATCGCCACCGCGGGCTGGTCAAAGTCTCCCGCCGCCCGCCGGGCAGCATCGGCGTCGACATAGTTGTTGTACGACATCTCCTTGCCGTGCAGCTGTTCGGCCGTCGCCAAGCCGTCGGGCGCCTGACCATCGCGGTAGAGCGCCGCGCGCTGGTGCGGGTTCTCGCCGTAGCGCAGCACGGCCTGCTTGTTCCAGCTGGCCCCGACCCAGGCAGGGAAACCGGTCCCGGCACCGGAGTCGAAGACAACGTTGCCCATCCAACTGGCCACCTGGACATCGTAGGCCGCGGTATGGACGAAGGCCCGGGCCGCCAAAGCTTGCCGCTGAGCCAGGGTGAAACCACCAGCAGCCAAAGCATCGGTGAGCTGGCCGTACTGCTCCGGTGAGGTGATGATCGCCACCGACGGATGGTTCTTCGCTGCAGCCCGGACCATCGACGGTCCGCCGATATCAATCTGCTCAATGCACTCGGCCGGGGTAGATCCGGCGGCCACCGTGTCGGCGAACGGATACAGGTTGCTGACCACCAGGTCGAAGGCGGCAATGCCGAGCTCGGCCAGTTGGTTGCGGTGGGACTCAAGCCGCTGGTCGGCCAGGATGCCGGCGTGCACTCCGGGGTGCAGCGTCTTCACCCGACCGTCTAGGCATTCCGGAAACCCGGTCACGTCCTCAATCGGCACCACCGCCAAGCCGGCATCAGCCAGCGTCCGGGCCGTTGATCCGGTGGAGACCAGCTCAACCCCAGCCCCGGCAAGGGCAGCAGCGACCTCAACCAGACCGGCCTTGTCATAGGTGGAGATGAGCGCCCTGCTGAACCGACGGCGTCCGAGCTCGGACGGTGAGCTGCTCACTGTGCCTGTGCTGTCCGTTGTGCCTGTGCTGTCCGTTGTGCCTGTGCTGTCCGTTGTGCCTGTGCTGTCCGTTGTGCCTGTGCTGTTCGTCATGGTGCCCCTGTCCTTTTCTCATCGGGCCTGTCCTCTTCATCGGGCCTGTCCTCTTTCCCATCGGGGATGGCTCATCTGGTTCCGGCTTGATCGGCCGCACGATGTCGAACCTCGTCGATCAGCAGCTCCCGCTCGGCGCCCTTGATCCGCTGATGCAGTGACTCGACCGTGTCGTCCTCGGTGACCGGGACCGCCCGCTGGGCGAGGATGGTGCCGGTGTCGATGCCCGCATCGACCATGAAGACGGTGGCACCGCTGACCTTGACACCCCTGGCCAGTGCATCCCGCGGTCCGTGCATGCCCGGG
>JBBSQO010000375.1:0-2870 GCA_038244025.1 Propionibacteriales bacterium | reverse complement strand
TCGTTGGCAATCGTGTAGCCGAAGATCACCTCGGCGACACGCTCGGGCGGCACCTCCTTGCAGATCTTCCCGATCACGACCGCGAGCTCGCCTTCATAGCTGACCAGCTGGGATGCTTCCGGGTAGACGATGGCCTCCCCGGGGCCGATCACCGAGGTATTCGGTTTCAAGAAGGTCAACGGTGTGCTCGGCACCTCGTTGCCCAGCTCGGCGGCATGGGCGGCATAGTTACGCCCCACCGCGACCACCTTGCTGCGCGGAATCACCGGTGCCAGCAGCCGAACCTCGGCCAGCGGCCGGCGCTCCCCGGTCAGCTGCACGGTGACGGCCAACGGATCTGAAGTCAGCGTGGCAACGGTGTCCGGGTTGGGCCCACCGTCCTCGGCGAGTTCAACAATGCCGTACTGGGGGTCGCCACCGGCAGAAAAACGAGCAATACGCATTGGCTCAGACTATCCAGCCCCACCTGATCGCGGTACGTCCGGCATACTCAGCCCCATGACCGAGCAGCCCTCGCGGCGAGCGATGTCGTTCGACACCGTCGACCTGATCCGTACCAAGCGCGACGGGGGAACTCTGAGCGACGAGCAGGTGGACTGGGTCATCGCCGCGTATACCCGAGGAGCAGTGGCCGAGGAGCAGATGGCCGCCCTCAACATGGCCATCTATTTCAACGGCCTGACCCGGCGCGAGCTGTCCCGGTGGACCGCAGCGATGATCAACAGCGGCGAACGGCTGGACTTTTCCGGGCTGTCCCGGCCGACCTCGGACAAGCACTCCACCGGCGGCGTGGGTGACAAGATCACCCTGCCGCTGGCGCCGCTGGTGGCGGCCTGCGGGGTGGCCGTCCCGCAGCTGTCCGGCCGTGGCCTGGGCCACACCGGCGGCACCCTGGACAAGCTCGAGTCCATCCCCGGCTGGCGCGCCTCGCTCAGCAACGCCGACATGCTGCGCCAGCTGGAGGAGGTCGGCGCGGTGATCTGCGCCGCCGGCTCCGGGCTGGCCCCGGCGGACAAGAAGCTGTACGCGCTCCGGGACGTGACGGCCACAGTGGAGTCGATCCCGCTCATTGCCTCCTCGATCATGAGCAAGAAGATCGCCGAGGGCACCGGCGCGCTGGTGCTGGACGTCAAGGTCGGCTCCGGGGCGTTCATGAAGGACCAGGCGATGGCGGCCGAGCTGGCCGAGACCATGGTGGCGCTGGGCACCGACGCCGGCCTGCCCACCGTTGCGTTGCTGACCGAGATGTCCACCCCACTGGGACTGACCGCCGGCAACGCCCTGGAGGTTCGCGAAGCGATTGAGGTGCTGGCCGGTGGCGGTCCGGCCGATGTAATCGAGCTGACCCTGGCACTGGCCCGGGAGATGCTGGCCGCGGCCGGCAAGGACGACATTGATCCGGCCACGGTGCTGGCCTCCGGTCGGGCGATGGATGTCTGGCAGGCGATGATCACTGCCCAAGGTGGGATTCCGGCTGCCGCGCTGCCGACCGCCCGGCATAGCGACGTGGTCGCCGCCGACGGCGATGGGGTGCTGACCTCGCTGGATGCCTTGGCCGTCGGAATAGCCGCCTGGCGGCTGGGAGCAGGCCGGGCCCGCAAGGAGGATCCGGTGCAAGCCGGTGCCGGTGTCGAGCTGCACGCCAAGCCGGGTGACCAGGTCCGGGCCGGTCAGCCCCTGATGACGCTGCACACCGACACCCCCGAGCGGTTCGACCGGGCACGCGTTGCACTGGCCGGGGGCTGGGCCATTGAAGATCGTGTTCAGGCTGGTCAAAGGACGGAGGAGCGGAGCGACCTCCAGCCCTCGCGGCAAGCGATGCCGGTGATACTGGGCCGGGTTGGCTGACCCGGCTCAGGCGGCGTCCAGCTCAGCGATGGTGTCGGCGTCCAGGGCCAGCTCAGTAGCCTGCATGTTTTCTTCCAGGTGGGTCACCGATCCGGTACCGGGGATGGGCACCATCACCGGTGATTTCTGCAACAGCCAGGAAAGCGCGACCTGGGATGGCTTGGCATCGTGCCGCTCGGCAGCCTTGTCGACCGGGCCGCCAGGCTTGGCCAGCTTGCCTGCCGAGACCGGGGCCCACGGGATGAAGGCAATGCCGTTGCTGGTGCAGTAGTCGAGGACGTCGGCGCTCGTGCGGTCGGTCAAGTTGTACCGGTTCTGCACCGAGGCGACCTCGAAATAGTTCTGTGCCTCGACGATGTCGTCGACGGTGACCTCGCTCAGCCCGAGGGAACGCACCTTGCCTTCGGTCTGGAGGTCCTTCATCAGCCCAAACTGCTCGGCCCGGTCCACCTTGGGGTCGATGCGGTGCAGCTGGAACAGGTCGAGCGCTTCGACCTTGAGCTTGCGCAGGCTCAGCTCGGCCTGTTGACGCAGATATTCGGCCCGGCCGAGCGGAATCCATTGGTTGGGGCCGGTACGGGCCTGCCCGGCCTTGGTGGCGATCGTGAGATTGTCCGGGTAGGGATGGAGCGCCTCAGCAATGATGGGTTCGCTGACATCGGGCCCGTAGGAGTCGGCCGTGTCGATGAAGTCGACACCGAGCTCGACGGCCCGGCGGACCACCGCGCGCGCCGCCTCCCGGTCGGCCGGCTCGCCCCAGATACCCTTCCCGGTGATCCGCATCGCGCCGTAGCCAAGCCGGCGGATGGTCCCGACGCCGGCAAGGTCAAGAGTGCCTGTCTGAAGAGTCGTCAGGATTTTGCCAACCGTGAGGACGGGCCAGATATTCCTGCCGCCGCAGGCGGCGAGCAATGCACTGTCTTGCGTTATATTCAACAGCCGAGGCCAACCGGCAGGCAGCGAATGCCCGCGTGGCTTCCAGGCTGCTGGCGTTGTGTTCCGGCACCGCAATGGAGGGACCT
>JBBSQO010000374.1:0-2871 GCA_038244025.1 Propionibacteriales bacterium | reverse complement strand
GTCGACCTCACCGAATTTTGCGCGCTCCCGCATTTTCTGACATTGATCGACCAAAATGGGTGAGCTGGGGCAACAAATGGCCGCACTGATGTCACTTTTTGCGGTTCCCGCCGGCCGCCGTCAATTGACCGCCCGTACGAGGCCGCCATACGATCGAATGTGGGAACGACACCACAACGCTGCTCATGATCAGCCGTCGGAGGCACGATGAGAAAGGCAGGCGCTGGCGCGCCAGTGCTCGCACTCGACATCGGGGGGACGAAGTGGGCGGTCGCCCTGGTCACCGCGGATGGCGGGATCCACGGCCTGGAGATCCAGCCGACGCATCGCGAAGAAGGACCGGACGCGATCATCCAGCGGCTCTTCGCGATGGGACATCGGGCGCCTGGGGGACGTCGCTGGCGTGGTCGGCGCCGGTGCGATCGCCCTCCGGCCGCCAGCAGTCTACCGCCTCACCCAGCCCGACCAGGCCGGCAACCAGGACCGGTACGGCCAGCCGGCCCCCATCCGAAAGCGACGTTGACGACCATGTCCTCGATAGCTACCCAGCTCCATGACAACATCGCCGCCGCACAGGGACTCGCACGACTGCTGCCCGACCTTGAACGGTTCGCTTGGCTGCTCTGCGAGCGGTACGCAGAAGGCCGGATCGTCTACACCTTCGGCAACGGTGGCAGCGCCGCCGACGCCCAGCACTTCACCGGCGAGCTGATCGGCCACTACCAACGCGACCGCGGGCCGCTGCCGGCCGTCACCCTCAGCACCGATGTCTCGGTGCTGACCTGCATCGCCAACGACTACGACTACGCCGACGTCTTCGCCCGGCAGGTCACCGCGCTGGCCCGGGCCGGCAGGAGATGCACACCGTGATGCTGCACCTGATCAGCGACCTCGTCGACGACTGGGCAGCCGGGGAGGAGGCCGCGCCATGACCGACCCCGTGCCGCAGCCGGGTGCCACCCCGATCGCCAACGCTCCGAGCGGACCCCAGCCCGAGAGCCTGGACCGCGAGCACCGCCCGCCCGGCACCCCGGACCGGACGCTGCACATGGTCGGCCACGCCCACCTCGATCCGGTCTGGCTGTGGCCCTGGCAGGAGGGCTACGCCGAGGCCCGGGCCACCTTCTGGTCCGCCATCATGAGGATGGATGAGTATCCCGACTTTGTCTTCACCTGTGACCAGGTCGTGCTGCTCAGCTGGGTCGAGGAGAGCGACCCCGAGCTGTTCGAGCGGATTCGCCAACGGGTAGCCGAGGGCCGCTGGCAGCTGGTTGGCGGCTGGTGGGTGGAGCCCGACTGCAATATGCCGGCCGGGGAGTCCTTCGTGCGGCAGGGACTGTACGGCCAGCGCTATCTGAAGGACAAGTTCGGCATCACGGCCACCGTGGGGATGAACGCCGACCCGTTCGGCCACAACGCCATGCTGCCGCAGATCCTCCGCGGCCAGGGGATGGACTCCTACTGCTTCCTGCGGCCCGGTCCGCACGAGGAACCGCAGCTCGGCACGGCATTCCGCTGGCAGTCCCCGGACGGTTCACAGGTGCTGGCCTATCGGATCCCAAACGAGTACGGCAGCCCGCCGGGAGACATCTCCGGGCAGGTCGACAAGTCGCTGGCCGCGCTGGATCAGGGCCTCGGTGACCTGATGATCTTCTACGGCGTCGGCAACCACGGCGGCGGCCCGACCAAGGCCAACATCGAGTCCATCCACCGGTATGACCGGATGGGCACCTTTGGCCGGATGATCATGTCTTCGCCGCGCCGCTATTTCGACGGGCTGATCGCCGCAGGCTCGAACGCCCTTGCCGAGCTGCCGGTTTGGCGCAGCGACCTGCAGCATCACGCACCCGGCTGCTATTCGGCCCATTCCGGCATCAAGGCCTGGCAGCGCCGGGCCCAGGCCGCCATCCTGTCCGCCGAGCGTTGGGCCGCGGTCGGGTCGATCGCCGCCGGGCTGGACTATCCCCGGTCCGAGCTGGCCCGCGCCTGGCAGCAGATCCTGTTCAACCAGTTCCATGACATCCTGCCCGGTTCGGCGATCGAGTCCGCCTACGATGACGCCCGGGACCAGCTGGGGGAGGCGGTGGCCATTGCCAAGCGGACCATCACCCGTACCCACAACGTCATCGCCTCGCACGTCAATATCCCAGCCGAACCGGCCACCCAGCCGGTGCTGATCTTCAACCCGCACTCGTGGCCGGTGACCGCCCAGGTCGACCTGCAGTACGGCGTGCAGCCCACCGGTGTACGGGTGCTGGACGCCGACGGGGCAGTGACCCCATCGCAACGGATCCAGTCCACCGCGACCACCGATGACAAGAGCCGGGGCGCCACGGTCTTCGACGCCGAGGTACCGGCACTGGGATACCGGCTTTACCGGCTGAGGCCACTCACGGCGGAGCCGAGGAGACCACTAACCCGGTTGGGGGGCCTGGCGGCGGAGCCGGGCGAGCAGTGGAGCGGAGCGCCGCCCGGTAACCTGACGTCCACCGACCGGATGCTGGAGAACGACCTGCTCCGGATCCAGCTCGACCCGGAGACAGGCTGGCTGACCTCGCTGCTGGACAAGCGCACCGGGCTGGACCTGGTGGCCGGCGCGACCGGCCCGCATACCCAGATCTGCGCCGATCCGACCGATACCTGGGGGCACCGGGTAGTCTCCTACGCCTGGCCGGGCGAAGAAATGCGGACCTGCGCACAGCTGCTGGCTGAGAGTGGTCCGGTCCGGGCGATCATCCGGGTCACCCGCGAATGGGGCCGCTCCACGATGGTTGAGGAGTTCGTCCTCTCCCACCGCAGCGATGCGCTCGAGGTCCGGGTCACCCTTGACTGGCGTGAGCAGGCCCACCTGCTGAAGATGCGGTTCCCGGT
>JBBSQO010000373.1:0-2877 GCA_038244025.1 Propionibacteriales bacterium | reverse complement strand
GGGGCCCGGGTGGTGGGCCGGATCACGCCCGGGGCCGACACCCGGCGGCCGACCAAAGAGTTCACCAGGGTGGACTTGCCGGCTCCGGTGGACCCTCCGACTACGGTCAGCAGTGGCGCGTCAATGGTGGCCAGCCGGGGCAGCACATAGTCATCGAGCTGGCTGGTGATTTCCCGGACGGCGCGCCGCTGGTCTTCGGTACCCGGCAGCATCAGCGGCAGCCGAACCGGCGCCACCACGGCACGCAGCTCATGAAGCGCAGTATCCAGCCTGCTCGCCATCCGCTCTCCCTACTGGCTATGTCCGCTACTGGCTATGTCCGCTACTGGCTATGTCCGCTACTGGCCGGGCGGTTCCCAGCTGGGGTTCACCTCGGAGTATTGCGTAGCAGACTGACCGAGCGGCGCAGTCCCGGTGGACGGCGCGCCGGTGGCAGGATAGTTTCCGCCAATCCCAGCCGGACCGGGATAGTTCGGTGGAGCGTACTGGCCGGCCGGCTGCGCTGGTTTGCCGCCCAGGAATGCGGGCCGGGAGAGCTTCGGATAGTTCGCTCGTCCCCTTGGGTGGATGACGGCCTGGTCCCGCAGGCCACGGATCCGGGCCAGCAGCTCCTTCTCCCGCAGCAGTCCGGCCTGGGAGACTAGGCCTCGGGTGATGGCGTCGCGCAGGTAGGCCAGTTCCGTCTCGGCCCGCTGCATCCGGATCGTGGCCAGCAACGCACGCGGTCCGAGGAAGAGGGCATGCCACAAGGCCTTCATCCGGGTACGAAGCTGGCTGAAGGCCGTTGGGTCACCGTCGGGCAGCCAACCGAGCCGGACATAGTCGGTCAGTCGCTCCCGGATCAGTCGGCCCTCGGAGAACAGCTGCCGGATGATGAATCCGATCAAGGTGGCCAGCAGTCCGAGCGCCAGCACCCACATCAGCAGCAGCTGCGTCCCCTGGACCAGCGAAGCGGTGGCATTGAACGCCATGTGCAGGAAGGCGGCGGCACAGAACCCGGCCAGCGGTGCGACGACCCGGACCAGCTTGGACTTCGACCGGAGCGCGATGGCGAGGCCGATGCCGGTCATCGAGGTGAAGAGCGGGTGGGCGAAGCCGGTCATCAGGCCACGCTGGATGAACAGGTGCCGGAGGGCTACTTCTGGCTCCACCTGGCCGAAGGTCTGCGCCGCATAACGATAGACCCGGCCGTAGTAGAGGATGTTCTCCACAAAGGCGAATGCGGCTCCCGAGAGGCCGGCGAGGACGATGCCGCTAAGCCTGCTGACCCATTGGTACCGCATCAGGATGGCGAGCCAGAACAACACCGTCGCCTTCATCGACTCCTCGACGAAGGGAGCGACATAGATCGCCGCCCGGGCCGCGGTGGCCGGATCTCCGTCGCCGATGATGCTCAGGTGCGCGGCGGCCCAGGTGTTCAGCTGGGCCGCCGCGAAGGTCGCCACACAGGCGCCCCATCCGAACGTCATCACCCAGACCCAGAGCCGCTGCGGCCGGAACCGGTCGGCCCAGAGAAAGAGCAGGGTGAGCGGGATTACCGTGATGGCGGCATACTTGGCCGCAATCGGTATCGCTTCGGTACCGAGGCCCAGCCGGCGACCGCCCGGCACCTGCTGGTCCGGCACCACCTGGAAGTACAGCAGCGTCAGGCAGGCGGCGTACACCATCAGCATCACCACACTCAGCCAGAACAACCTGCTCTTCAACAGCCGCTTCGGCAACGGCGCGGCCGGATCCGGCGGTTGCGGGATCCCGGAGAGCGCGAACGCACGACGCTCGTCGACGGCCTGAGACATGCGGTCAAGGCTACCGGCCGGACCGGGCGGCCCAGCAATGCGGACCGCAGTGGGGTGAGTGACGGGGCTCGAACCCGCGACTTCCTGGACCACAACCAGGTGCTCTACCAGCTGAGCTACACCCACCGTGCGCACCTTGAGAGCAAACTCGCCAAGATGCGGCGTTCGAAATTGTAGCCGGAGGAACGGCTCCGGCTGAAATCAGTTGGGCCCGGACACTCCGTCCGACTCCAACGGGTCGGGCTCGGTCCTGTTTGGTCGGTGGCCGGTCAGGGCGCCCTGATGGCGTAGGGCAATCTCCTTGACCGTGGCGCTGTCGGGGCCCGGCTGGGGGACGAAGAGTGCTTCGCGGTAGTAGCGCAGCTCTTCGATCGACTCCTGGATGTCGGCCAGCGCTCGATGGTTGCCGCCCTTGGCCGGCGACTGGTAGTAGATCCGTGGATACCAACGGCGGGCCAGCTCCTTGATACTGGACACATCGACACTGCGGTAGTGCACGTACCCCGCCAGCGTCGGCATGTCGCGGAGCAGGAAGGCCCGATCGGTACCGATCGTGTTCCCGGCCAGCGGCGCCTTGCCTGCCTCCGGGACAAACTCGGTGATGTAGTCCAGCACCTGCGCTTCGGCATCCTGCATTTTCAGGCCGTGCTCCAGCTCCCCCAGCAAGCCGGAGCTCTCGTGCATGGTGCGGACGAACGGCACCATCTGCGCCAGTGCCTCCACACCCGGTTTAATCAGCACGTCGATCCCGTCGCCGAGCACGTTGAGCTGCCCGTCGGTGACCAGCGCCGCCACCTCGATCAGGGCATCTGCGGCCAGATCCAGGCCGGTCATCTCACAGTCGATCCATACCAGGTGTTCTTTCACGCCGAACACTCTAACCGCGATCACCGATCGGCAGCCCCGGCTCGGCCGCCCGGCCGCTTGCGGGCCGGAACCGCAGCCGGTCGCTCAGGGGTATACCCGGGCACCCAATGTGCCAGCCAGCCGGACCCGGCCACGGTGATGCTACCCAGCACCCAACCGGCCACCGCGAGCGGGGCAACGGCGGTGACAGCGGTAATCGTCAGCGGACCGACGG
>JBBSQO010000372.1:0-2877 GCA_038244025.1 Propionibacteriales bacterium | reverse complement strand
TCATCCCGCTCGGTGCCGTGGTCGCCCAGCTGATGGCCTCGGCCAAGGAGTGTGGCGACGACGGCCTTGATCACTCCGCCCTGTTGCGCGGCGTCGAGCGGCTCTCTGGCCGGAGCAGCTGAGTCAAGCAGACCATCAGCAAACCAGCATACAAGCCTGATAACCAGCAAGTCTGATACCCAAGGGGCCGATCCCGAGTTGGCCTGACAGAGACCAAGGAGAAATTATGCCTAAGATGCGCGCCGTTGATGCGGCTGTTGCCATTTTGAAAGCCGAGGGAGCGACGCAGACGTTCGGTGTCCCCGGAGCCGCCATCAATCCCTTCTACTCGGCGATGAAGGCTGACGGTGGCATCAAGCACATCCTGGCCCGGCACGTCGAGGGTGCCTCCCACATGGCCGAGGGATACACCCGGGCGGCACCAGGCAATATCGGTGTCTGCCTTGGCACCTCGGGTCCGGCCGGCACCGACATGCTCACCGCGTTGTACTCGGCCACCGGTGACTCTATTCCGATCCTGTGCGTCACCGGCCAGGCGCCTAGAGCCGTGCTGCACAAGGAAGACTTCCAGGCGGTCGACATCGAGTCGTTGGCCAGGCCGCTGACCAAGATGGCCATGACGGTGATGGAGCCGGCTCAGGTGCCGGGCGCCTTCCAGCAGGCCTTCCACCTGATGCGTTCCGGACGGCCCGGTCCGGTACTGATCGACCTGCCGCTGGATGTCCAGCTGGGCGAGATCGACTTCGACCCCGACACCTACCAGCCGCTGCCGGTGCACAAGCCGGCCGCGACCGAGGCGCAGGCCGTCAAGGTGCTGGACATGCTGGCCGCGGCCGAGCGGCCGTTGATCGTGGCCGGCGGCGGCATCTTCTCCGCTGATGCGGCCGATGAGCTGGTGGAGTTCGCCGAGCTGACCGGGGTGCCGGTGATCCCGACCCTGATGGGCTGGGGTGTCATCCCCGATGACCATGAGCTGATGGTCGGCATGGTGGGGCTGCAGACCTCCCAGCGGTACGGCAACGCGACCCTGCTGGAGTCCGACTTCGTCATCGGCATCGGCAACCGGTGGGCCAACCGGCACACCGGCGCGCTGGATGTGTACCGCGGGGAACGCACCTTCGTCCACATCGATATCGAGCCGACCCAGATCGGGCGGGTCTTCGCCCCCGACTATGGTGTGGTGGCCGATGCGAAGTCGGCGCTGACCGAGCTGCTCAAGGTCGCCGGGCAGCGGAAGGACTCGCTGCCTGATCGCTCTGACTGGGCCGAGTCCTGCCGTCAACGCAAGGCGACCATGCACCGCAAGACCCACTTCGACAACGTGCCGATGAAGCCGCAAAGGGTGTATGAGGAGATGAACCAAGCCTTCGGTCCGGAGGTCCGCTACGTCTCCACCATCGGGCTGTCCCAGATCGCCGGCGGTCAGTTCTTGCATGTCTACCGGCCACGGCACTGGGTCAACGCCGGCCAGGCAGGACCGCTTGGCTGGACGGTGTCTGCTGCCCTTGGTGTCAAGGCCGCCGACCCGGAAGGAACGATCGTCGCTCTCAGCGGGGACTACGACTTCCAGTTCATGATCGAGGAGCTGGCCGTTGGTGCCCAGTTCAACCTGCCGTACATCCACGTGGTGGTGAACAACTCCTACCTGGGCCTGATTCGTCAGTCCCAGCGCGCGTTCGACATGGACTACTGCGTCCAGCTGGCGTTCGACAACATCAACTCACCGGAGGTGAGCGGCTATGGTGTTGACCACATCAAGGTGGCCGAGGGCCTTGGTTGCAAGGGGCTCAGGATTACCGAGCCGGAGCAGGTGACGGCGGGTCTGAAGGAGGCCCAGCGGCTCGCGGAGGAGCACCGGGTGCCGGTAGTGGTGGAGATCATGCTGGAGCGGGTGACGAATATCTCGATGGGCACCACGCTGGCCAATGTCACCGAGTTCGAGGAGCTGGCCGAACGCGGGATTGACGCGCCGACCGCCATTTCCATGCTTGACTGAATCCGGGCTTGACTGACATCTGGGACTTGACTGACATCCAGATAACGGAAGGAACAGCAGTGAGGGTTCTCGCGGCAGTCGACAAGTTCAAGGGTTCCCTCGCCGCGCCCGAGGTCGCACGTCACCTGGCGGCCGGCCTGCTGGCCGCCAGCCCGGATGTCCAGGTGCTGGAGCTGCCCGTCGCCGACGGCGGCGAGGGCACCCTGGACGCGGCGTTCGGCGCCGGGTTTCGCCGGGTGGACGCTATGGTCACCGGGCCTACCGGAGAATCGGTACGCAGCGCCTTCGCACTGCGGGACACCACCGCGGTGGTGGACATGGCGGCGGCGTCCGGGCTGGCCATGCTGCCGGGTGGAACGCTACAGGCGCTGACCGCCACCAGTCGCGGCACCGGTGAGCTGATCAAGGCCGCGCTGGACGCCGGCGCCGACAGCATCGTGCTTGGTGTCGGCGGCAGCGCCTGTACCGATGGTGGTGCTGGACTGTTGCAGGCCCTCGGCTTGTCAGTTACCGATGCCGGCGGCCAGGAGCTTGGTCCCGGCGGCGCGGCGCTGAACGACGCCGTCGCGGTTGACTTGGACCGGCTGGACCACCGGCTCGCGAGCACCAGGATCGTGCTGGCCTCAGACGTCAACAACCCGTTGACCGGGCCACGCGGTGCGGCCGCCGTCTACGGTCCGCAGAAGGGCGCCACTGCGGCCGATGTCGACGTGCTGGACGGTGGGCTGAGCCGGTGGGTCACGGTGCTGGCCGAACAGCTGGGGCCACGGGTACGTGAGGTGGCCGGCTCGCCCGGCGCCGGTGCGGCCGGTGGTCTCGGTTTCGCCGCAGTCGCCGTACTCGGTGGTGAGTTCCGGCCGGGCATCGAGGTGATCCTCGAG